>RKRN01000110.1 GCA_007571365.1 Candidatus Latescibacterota bacterium | reverse complement strand
AGGAGAGAAAGTGATAAACAACAACTTCGACAAAGGGCCAGAAGGCTGGTGTTCGTACGACTACCACGCCAGCATGGTGGCCGACGGTAGCAATATCTTCATCCTAGCCACTTGGGCCGCGCAGGGCGGTGTGGACAATGGGAGCTTTATCTGGACCGATCACCGGCGCTGGAGCGCCGATACCCCGGAGCGCCCCCTGTCCATCCTGCCGCTGCTGTGCTACCGCAGTTGGGTCGGCGCTGACCCGCTCGATATGCGCCAGTCCGCAATTGCGGTCCACCTGAGGGCCGATCGGCTGCGTTTGGACGGTGCCCAGTGTTTCTTCTGGGTACACGCCGCTAGCACGCGCTGGCACTACACAGCCCATCCTCTCGCTCTAGCAGAGGGCGTTTGGACGGCCAATCGCCTTGCACTTGTAGCAGACGAAAACCAATGGCACCGCAGTTGGTCCGCCGACCCGGACCATCCCGTCGCCCTCGAACAGGTGTTGAGCCGGGCCGAGAGTTACGGTTTCTCCTTCGTCGGATTTTCCAGCGAAGTTACCGGCAGGTTGTCAATGAGCCAATTTTCTATCACCGCTGGGACGTAGATGGTTCGCCCATGCCCTTAGATAGCCATGGAAAACACCTTGGCCCGCGCTAGATGCAGGCGCACGGCCACCTGCTTTCCCTTTAGCGCCGCTAGATCGCTCTTGCCCTTCCACGTAACGACTTTGTCCAACTCGTCTCCCACCAAGACATCGGCCTCGTCTGCACTGAACCCCTCCAAAGGTCGAATCGACTCCACCGGCTCAATCGGCGGCGTCACAATTTCCACCTTGATCCAGCCGGCTCGCTTGGTCTGGAAGTTGAGGCGCAATTCCCCGCCCTGGCAAATGCGCGGAATAGTGGTTACCCGTCCTTCCAGCGGTGCTTCCAAGGCCACTAGTCGATGGCGTTTCCATATAGCCCAGCAAAACTCGCCTTCGGGCAACTCGGCCGGTCCGTGGTCGTGCCGGCTGTAGCGACCGTCGTACGGCAGGCCCCACTCTTCCTCATTGAGCGGCACTAGGTTGGGAGCGGCGCGGATGCAACCGTACGGTTCTTCGTCGCTTTCGCGGGTGATGATGGGCTTCCTTTCGGGCCGCACCCAATTCCACCCATCCCGACTCACCGCTAGCTGGACATCTTGCTCTGAGTCGAGCCGGTGGTACACCGAAGGAAACATCAGATGCAAGCCGGGCACTCCCGGATAGTGGCAGTAGCACGGCGTGTATATATCGTCGGAGACGTGGTCCTGCGGGTCGGCTACTAGGACGTAGCGCGGCGGGTCCCAAGCGCCGAACTTTTTCCCTCCGGTCTTGCGCACGGCTCGGCGCCCGGTATAGCCGAATTTGTTCTCATTGTGGAACATGCCGCGCAAATAGGCGACGTACTCTCCGGTTTCCGGTTCGTAGGCAGCGACATTCTGGGTGTCGAGTACGCTATTGCCGACGTTTACTAAAGGGGTGTCGAGCACCCTCCAGCGCAGCCCGTCGCCAGAGACAGCACCCTGTACCACATTGTCCCGGCGGACGCCGAACTGTTCCTCCACAACCTGCATGGTATTGATGGTGGGATCGTCCCGAGTACCGGTTTGGGCACCCAACTGGCGAAACTGCGCCCAATCCATTTCCGCATCCACTTCCCCGTTGCGGTAAAATACGGTTTTCGGGCCAATGGCCTTGTAGCGCTCCTCGGGACTGGCATGGGGATCGATAAATACCGAGTTGATCTCAAAATCGCTGTGCCGCGAAAGCAGATTATTGGCCCTAGTGCCGCCGTACTCTACTAGCCCCAAGTGCGGCCGTTCCCACTCAAAACCGTCCCGGCTCTCGGCATAGCCGTTGAAACGCGCCCCTCCTTCTTCCGCTCCCGAAGTCCAAAACCACATCCGGTAGCGCCCGTCGTCCAAAAGGACGTAAGGATATGCCATTCGGGCCTGTTCCCAAGGTTTTTCAGCGCGAAAGAATACCCGAGACCTGCGCGCCTGTTGCACTGCTAGCCGGACGCCCAGCGGCGGGTCCTTTAGCCAAGACTCGCCGTTTTCGTTGGCACAGGCCTGTCCCGCCCAGATGTCGTACCAGTCCAGAAATGGTTGGTGCATCAGGACTCTTCCTCCTCTCGCCTTTCGGCAGCCTAGCCAGCTACTGCTCTGAAAACGCGCATAAAATTGCCGCCCATAATCCCGTTGATTGCCGCGGTCTGGTGCCCGCGCTGCTGCAAGCCCGCGACAATGTTTTGGCTCTCGCCAATATCCCCCAACCCGACCGGCCGAGCGTTGAGTTGATCGATCAGGTCCGTACCAAAGCCGACGTGGGCAGAGCCAACCAGCGCAACTATATAATCAATGTGATCCAGCAACATCTCCAGACTGGCTGTTTCACCCCCAGGTCCCAATGGCATCGGACTAGGACAGATCAACCCCCCGGTAGTGGCCACTGCTCGGAGCTGGTCGTCGCTCAAGTAGCGCACGGTGTCCCGCAGTGCGCGCGCATTGCCGTGTGTGGCAATGACCGGCGCTTGGGCGACTTCCAGCGCGTCCCAAAAACAGGCCTCAACCATATGCGTGATATCGACGAGCATGCCCAGCCGGTTCAGCTCGCCAATGACCTGTCGGCCAGCCTCGGTCAGCCGACCCGGCCGATCGATCTGGCTGTCGTACAGTCGCATGGTTGGCCCGTTCCACACCTGCGTCGCCGTGCCCAAGGCATTGCGTCCTTCGTGGACCAAGCCGAGGTGCCGCAGCCCCAGCCGGTAGAGCGTGTGCAATACGCTCAAGTCGCCCTTGAGCGCATCACCGCCCTCCAAGCCCAAAACAAAGGCGACTTTCCCGCTCTTGTGCGCCTCTTCGATATGATCGGCGGTAGTGGCCAACACCGCGTATTCCCCGGCTTCGCCTTCGAGTTGGCGATGCAGATAGTCGATGATCCGCAAGACTTCCTGCAGGGGATGCCGACTGCCGTGGGGACCGCCGATCCTCGCATCCGGCACCCAACAAGCGGTTAGCTGAGCCGCGACCCCACCGGCCCGCATCAGGGGCACATCGGTCAGTCCACCCAAACCTTGGTGCAGCTTGCGCCCCGATTTGAAGGCCAGATCCAAAGTATGGCCGTGGGCGTCCACGATCGGCACCGTTAAGGAATTGTCCATGCTCGGCCCCGTTTTAATCCCAGCGCGGCAGGTCAGCAAAGACCGCTCCAAGTCTTTGCCTCCGGCCTGCCACCGTTCCGGTCAATTCGTACTGTCCACCCACCTTGGTAGCAAAGGCCAGCACATCCCCATTTAGCAAAACCTCGGCACTAGTACACAGGTCGCGCAGCACCGCATCGCCTTGCGGCCACGGATTATGCACGACGCACTCATGGCCGACTTCGCTGGTGATGTGTACCCACTCCACCACCCCGTCCCGATACAAAGCACTGACCAAGAAGGCCCCTTCGGCGCGCAGGGTAACAAAAGACGCCGCGGGCCACGCATCCGGCACGCAGGGAAAGACGCGTATTTTGCCGCCCCAACTCTGCAATAGCATCTCCATAATCGCCGCGGCAGCACCCGTGCCTGCCTCCAAGGTATTGATAAAACCATGTTCGGCCGTGTAGAAACCGGTCTGGCGCCAATCAACGCTCACCTGCAAGGTGTTTGGCAGCACCACTTGGTCGGTGTAAAAGCGCAGCATGGAGTGGGCCATATTAGTATGTCGGGCGCGGCAGGCAATCAGTGCCGCCCAAGGAAAAGACCAGCCCGACCAGTGGCCCGTGCCGATGTGGCGCAAATGGGCTAGCGAACGCTCGATCAAATCCCGATCGCCAGCGTCGCCTTCGACATTGACGTAACCGAGGGGGTGAATGGCCATCAGGTGGGAGAAATGGCGGTGGCTGCGCTCCAACGGCACCCCGGCGTAAACCTGAATGCCGTGCTCATCCACAGGAAGCGGCGCTAGGTTTTCTAGGACCTGACCATAAGACGCAGTCTCTTCCGCGCCCAGTTCGAGATCCTGTGCGGCTGCGATAAGCGTGGTAAACAAATAGCGCACCAGCGCCAGATCAAACGCCGAATCCCGCCCCTTGCACACAATGTCGTCGTACTCGGGCGAGTAGGACCAAGGCACGTGCAGCACACCCTCTTCGTCGGCTTCGAGAAACCCCAACCAGAAGCGGCCCACAGCTTCCATGAAGGGCCAGGCTTTGTCGCGCAAAAAGTCCCGATCGCCGCTGTAGCAATAGTGCAGCCAAAAGTGCTGAGCCAGCCAAGCACCCACGCCGACCTGCAGATTCCAAGGAAACCACATAAAGCCCACCCCCTGGCCGTAGATATCCATATTGGCCGGTAGATAAGCTCCGCTCCAGCCGAAGAAGGTGCGGCAATTCTCCTCAAAGCGCGGCAACTGGTCCACCAGTAGTTCGTAGAGCGGCATGGCCAGTTCGAGGCGGTTGGCGGCGAAGATGGGCCAGTAGTTCATCTCTGTTTCTAGATTGTGATGCAGGTCGCCGTAACAAGGCGGAATGCGCGTATCGGGGTTCCATACGCCCATGATGGTGACGGGATACTTGTCCGCCCGCGCATTGCAGCCCAGCTTGTACATCTCCGCGTACCACAAGCGTTCTAAAGCGGCGTCGGACACGCGCAAATGCGAGCGCGTCCAAAAACGCGCCCACCACGCCAAGTGCTCGTCAAAGAGGTCATCGCGTCCCTGCCAAGCCCCTACAGAAGCGGCTGCCCGCGCCGGCAGCGCATCGCCGGCCGCACCTCGGATTACCGTGACGGCGCAGCGAGCGCGGTTGCTCGCTGCGCGGCACTGGCGGACGAATATCGCGTACTCCTCGTCGCCGCTGTATCCCTGCACCAAGTAGCGATCGGTCCCTTGGCCGCCGTACTCGGTCTCGGGATAATCCCATATTTGCATGATCTCTTCGCTGCGCTCGTCCAAGCGGCGGGCGACGCTGCAAGTGGGCAGCGGAATCTTGCCGTGAGCCTCCACTTCGATCTCGACAATATTCTCGCAGGCGTGCAAATACCCCCACACAGTCAGCGCCCCCTGTTCCAGTTGCAATTCCAGCGAAAAAGCGGCCTCGTAGAGCGAAATCTTGCCCTCCAGTGCGGTCGGCGTCTGTCCAAGCTGCCATTCGACGCGCCCGATCGGCAGCTTGTTGCCCCATACTCGGTCGGGGGGGCGCACCGGATCGAAGACGCGGCAGCTAGGATCGAAGCTACCGTCACGGGCTTGCTGCAGGGCGGTGCGGTAATCCATGCCCGGCTCCAAACTCTGGTCTGCGCGCCGCTCCCAGACATCGGCCTTGTCCAAGCTGAGCACCATGCAGTCCTCCGCAAACCACAGCACGGCACCTAGATCACCGTTGCCGAGGATAAATCCCTCGAAGTAGGTAAAGGGCACTGCGTCGTAGCGCAGATCGTGCCGGGCGATTCGATCGCGGATATCCGCGATATTGTCTTTCATGGGTCCTCCGCTGCCTTCTGGCGCGTTGCCTGCCGCTGCGCTCGGCCCGCGGCCGTGAGTTTGCCTTCCCCATCGTAGTAGCCGTCCTGCTGCTCGGCGACTAGGGGACCGTACAAATCGGGCCGACGTGCGACAAAGCGCGACCGTCCTTGACTTTTGCCCGGTTGCGGCAGGTGTACGTATTGCACGCTGACGCATTCGGTTTCGTATTTCGCCAAGTGCAATTCCCCGCTGGGGTTGATGATTACCGCGCTCCAAGTGTTGGCAATGACAATCCAGCAGTGGTTGTCCCGGGCTCGCCAGCGCATTTTTTCAGTGTTCTCCGGCCCGCCGCTGCCATCCATGGGAATGAAGATGACCTGTGCCCCTTGCACCCCCAGCACCGCGCAATTATCCACGGTGCGGTCGCTACACAACAGAAAGCCCAACCGGCCCAAGGGCGTGTCGAACGGCTTTAGTGCCCGCCCGGGCGTGATGGCGTACTCTCCCGCAGTGGTAATTTTGCGGTAATGGGCGATCACCGCGCCTTGCGGGTCAAGCATGACACAGGCGTTGAACAGGGTTTGGTCTTCCCGTTCCAGCAAGCCGAATATCAGATAAATCCCCAATTCTTGGCACAACGCGCCCGCCCGTTGGATATAGGCTCCATCCGGCACGGTCTGGGCGATTTTTAGCATATCCGCCACTTGGGATGTGGGATCTGCGTTAAACACATACCCATCCAGCACGGACTCGGGTGCTACAATCACTTGGGCGCGACGCCCGGCCGCCTCCCGCACATAGGCCTCTAGCCGGCGGAAATTATCCTCCAATTCCCAGGGGGCCGATTTCAAGGTGACAATTCCCACCAGCATGCGCTGTCTCCTATCAGAGGGTAACGGCAAAGAGCTGAGCGCGCGCCATGCGAAATCGCAAATGGACCTTCTGGCCCTTCAGTGCCGACAGATCCGACTTGCCCCCCCAGCTCACCACGGCCGCCAAGGCGTCCCCAGACATGCGGTCGCAGTCGGCAAAACTGAATCCTTTTAAGGCGGGGACCAAAGCGGCACCCGTGCGATTGGGCAAACTGCCGTCGACGATTTCCACTTCGACAAAGGCCCCCGGCAACAAAGTCTTGAAGTTGATCTTGAGCTGCTGGCCGGCGCATAGCTGTTCGCTCAGGGCAAATTCTGCCCAATCGCCTGTTTCCCAAGCCACCAGCCGGTCGCGCTTCCACGTGGCCCAGAAGTACTCGTGCGGCTGGGTGGCAGAGCGGTTGTGCGGATGCGGACAGGCCAGCGTCAGCACACCCCAGTGGTCTTGGTCCAACTCCACCAGTTCCGGCGTCGGGTAGAGGCTGCCATAGCGCTCGCTGACCGGAATGATCGGCTTGCGCTGTGGCCGGGACCAGAGCTGGCCGTCGCAACTGGTGGCCAAGTACACATCCACCAGATCGCTGGCCCGACGGTAGGGACTGAAGAACATGAGATGCTGGCCGTGCGGATGGCGACAGTAGCCCGGCGCATAGATGTCCCAATCGGGCGGATCGTCGGGCTCGGCCGTGAGCACCATGAGGTGGTTGGCCCACGGCCCGCGAAAAGTGTCCGCTTCGTAGCGCGACACCGCCCGGCGCCGCTGGCGGCCGCTACGCAAATAAATGACGTATTTGCCGCTAGCAGCATCGTAGGTGAGAATGTTCTGCGTATCGAGCAAAAAGGGCGGTGCCATGATCGGCTCAGACAGGTGAGTCCAGCTATAGCCATCGGGCGAAACCCCGCCGGTTATCACCACCTGCGAGGTTATGTTGGCACCGATTTCACCGGCGTCTCCGGCTGCCTCGCGCTCGGCCCGCAACTTTAGCACTTCCGCCCGGCTGGCTGGCCGCCCGTCCACCTGAAACTTGGCGGTAATGCCGATGGCCTTATAGCGTTCGGCGTCGCTGCCATTGGGGTCGCGCATGACGTTCATGTACCCGTAGGACGAACCCACCCGGTCGCAGACAAAGAGGATATTGTTGTCCTTGGATCCCGCGTATTCGACTCGCCCCAATGCGGGCCGCTCCCAGTGAAAGCCGTCGGTGCTCTCGGCGTAGCACCACAGTCCGGGCACTTTGCCCGGCACGTGGCCGGCCTGTACCCAAGGATCGGCCGGATCGGCAAAGCAGCAGTACCACAGGCGGTAGCGGTCGCCTTCCTTTATCAAACTCGGGTAGTGGATATTGCCGGCTTCCCAGCGCTCTCGCCGCACCATGACCGGATCAGAGCACTCGGCTTGCTGCACGGCCAAGCGAATGCCGGTGGGCAAATCTTGGGGAAAATACAGGCCCTCTTTGTCGTGGCTGACGTAGCCGGGCCAAATACCGTGCCAATCGAGCGCGGGTACGGTTTGGGGCTGTAACTCGTCCATTATGTCTTGCTCCTCATCCTCTCCCCGATGCGATAGGCGTACAGGCTCGTAGCATTGTCGGCGCGAAAGTGCAAGCGGATATGCCGACCGACAAAAGGCGTCAGATCGCGCCGCTCCGGCCCCCACGTAACCTCGCAATCCGTCTCGTCCCTCCGGGCCAACCCATTGCACGAGTCGAAGTCAAAGCCCTCTGGCACGGCGGACTCCGCAATCACGCGCACCTGCAAGTGCCCAAACAAACAGGTGGCATTGACCCCGAGCCTAGGGCCGCTGACGGCAATCGGTTCAGTCATCAATTCGCCACCTCCGATGCCGCAGCGCAGGGCCACAAAGCGATCCTGGCGCAGGGTCACCAGCCCAATCGCACTGGTGGAATTGCCCTCAGTGCCATGGGCCTGCGGACGGCCTGAATACCACATGTACAGCGTATCTCCCACCAGAGCGGGCGGATTGGACGACAGAGAAGCCCAAGCTCCGTCCCAAGCACCCGGCGAGCCGACCGGCAAAAATTCCTCGCGCCGGCCCACCCGCTGCCAAGAGTCCAGATGCCGCGCTGTAGCCAGTTGCACCGGGCCCAACTCTGTGGCCGAGTGCAGCATACCGATAAAACCAAGGTACTGATTGCCATAGACAAAGGGCGTCATCACGTATAGCTGGTCTCTCGGATCGTCGAAATCGTCCGGTTTGATAATGGTTCGCAGGGGCGTCCAGTGGATGAAATCCTCGCTGCTAGACAGGGCAATGACGCGGCGGTACTGCTTCCACTCGAGCACGAAGTGGTCCATCAAAGTTTCAAAACGACGCGAAGTAGCTAAATAGCGCCGCTGCATGGGATCGTACACCAGGGCACCGGCATCGCCGGCCCGAGGTACGCAATTGCGGTCGTCCAGCCGCCAATGAACGCCATCGGGCGAGAAGGCGGCGTACATGCCGTGATGGTCGCGGATTTTATCGAAGAGCACTTTGCGCCGAGCATTGCGCGTTGGGCGGTCCATAGCGGGGGTTTCCGGCGGCGCGTCCGCGGCGGGACGCTGTTGGTACATACCCATCTTATACCGTTTGGACGGATCTGGCTCCTGCGCGTCTTTGACCACGCCCCACGGATCGAGACCATAGTGAACGCCCGGCGGCGGATAGACGATATTGTTGGCCTTGGACCCTTCGCAGGCCACGATTCCCAGTTGGGGCTTTTCCCAGGCGATGCCGTCTTTTGAAGTCGCGTAACACATAAAGTGCCCTTGGCCGGTGCGATTGTAGAGGTCGTTGTTGGTCGCATAATACCACATCTTGAAGCAATTTTCGTCGTCGTCGTATAGCACCGAGCCCCACAGTTGCACGGCTTTTCCCTCCCAAGGCTGGTCGGGTTTTAATACCGGCTCCGTCCGTACGCGTTCAGGCCGCTGCACCTGGCGCACAAAGCCGGGATGATCTTGTACTTCCACGTCGTCAAAAAATAAATGCAGCCCGGGGTCGTGCAGATTAT
Source organism: Candidatus Latescibacterota bacterium (assembly GCA_007571365.1). GTDB lineage: Bacteria > Latescibacterota > UBA2968 > UBA8231 > UBA8231. Next base: position 3,533 of record RKRN01000110.1, on the reverse strand, counting down.
TGCCCTGCATAGTTTTTCTCCACGGATTGGCCGGTGATATAGGATTTGGTAATGTCGATGATGAGTTCCACATCGTGGCGCGCCTCACAGAGCGGCGTGCGGCACTTCACCCCCTCGGTGATACAAGCGTGGAAGTGGCGCAATTGGGCGGTAAAGGCACTCTCCCAGGGAATAGCCGGCTCTTTGCGGTAGCTGGTGCCGTGCTCGTCCATGCCTTGGATAGTCAGGGTAGAGAGTACGCGGCGCGAAAAACCAGTCGGATAGGTGAGCAGCACGCGCTTAGCGTCGCCGTAGATTTCCAGCGTCTCGCGAAAATCCCATAGCTTTTCCAAGTCGACCCGACTGATGACACAGCGCGCACCATTGGCGTATTCGAGCACCGCGGTAATCGCGCGGTTGTTCTTCCAGATTTCCGTGCTAATCACGGCGCGGGGCAAGCCCACCATCGCGCGCAAGCTGTAGAGATCGTGAATCAGACCGTAGGTGATGCCGCAGACCGGCGCAGCACGCGTGAAAAGGCCACCAAAAGCCTGGCGCAGCGTTTCCCTATAGGCGCGCTGGCGTTGGGCGGCGATGGCCGGGCGTTGTGAACCCGCGTACTGCACGTTGAAGTGGTCGAGGTGGAGCTCATTGCTCGGATGCAGATGATTGATCTGGATAAAGCTATAATCCAACCCCTCCACCTCTCTTTGGGCCAGCGCAAAGGCCGGATCGTAGGCCTTCATGTAGGCGGCTTGGCCCACAGTCCCGGCCTTGTGCATGGCCGCGATCATGGCGTCGGCTTCTTGTAGGGAAGCGCAGATGGGCTTTTCGATGAGTACGTGTTTGCCGGCGGCAAAAGCAGCAATGGCCGCGTCGCTTTTGGGGTCGCTATGGCAGAGGAGGACCGCGTCGATGTCGGCACTTAGCAGGTCGCCGAGGGTGCTGACGTGCCGGGGGATGGCAAAGCGCTTGGCGACATAAGCCGCCTGCTCGGGCGACGCGTCGCAGACCAGGGGAACGGCAAATTCCTCGTCGAGCTCCAACAGGTTGGGTAGGTGCTGGACTTGGGCTATGGCACCACAGCCCAACACACCAATGCGCACACGGGCCATAAACGACCTCCGGCTGACGCTTGGACCCCTTGAAGTCCAGAGCTATATTTGGTTACTTATAATCTCATATCCCATTGGGTTGGAATCAATATAAGCCGCCAGCTACTAGAATCACAGGAAAACGAGATGATGACCCCCGAACAGCGCTATTTTTTTGATTTAACCGGCTATCTCCATCTGCGCGGCGTACTGTCTGAGAGCGAACTCCGCCCGGCCCAAGACGCGGGCCAGCGCTATATCGACACGCCGCCAGACCAGCTACCAGAGGGCTTTCGCATCGACCTCAACCGCGAGCACTTCAACTGGTATCTCCACGCCTTCGCCTTTGACAAAGCCCTCGAACGGCTGACGATGCACCCCCAAACTTGGCCCATCCTGCTCGAACTGACCGGCGGCAAACCCCGGCTAGGCGGCGGCAATATGATGGTCGATGTCCATGGCAAACCCTTTCATCCCCTGCATTCGGGACGCGAATCAGACCTGCGCAAAGGCCGGCCGGGCTGGCGTCACAGTTTTGTCAAGGACGGCAAAATATACAACAACGACTTGGTGTTTTTCTTTTATCTGACCGACGTTTTCCCCGGCGACGGCGGGCTCATTGTCGTACCCGGCTCGCACAAGGCCCATTTCCTGCGCGAACTCCACTACTTCTATCCAGAAAGCTACACCGCAGACGGGGGGTACAACGACGATTATTTCAGCACTGAAGTACCCGAAGGCGTGACCAATTGTACGCCCAGAGCCGGCGACGTAGTCATCATGTCCGAACACCTCACCCACGGCGCGCTTTCTTGGGAGCCCAAAGATCGGGACCGCCGCTTTCTCACCCTGCGCTACGGCGTACAGCACATCGGGCGCTCGGACTCCTTGCCCGCTGGCGTTGAGGCCAAATTGTCGCCAGAAACCCTCGAACTGATCGCCGTGCGCGACTTCAAGGACCGCAAGGAAATCACCACGCACGATACCGTAGAATTGACCCTATGAACGAACTGCTGGCTCTGACGCCGGCCCTGCATTGCAGCCTGCGTCAGAGCCAGCTCTATTCCTTCCAAATCGTTGCCTAGAGAGGTGCGACATGACCCCCGAGCAGCGCTACTTCTTCGACCTGACCGGCTACCTTCACCTCAAAGGCGTGCTGCAAGAAGCAGAATTAAAAGCGGCCCAAGACGCGGCCCAGCGTTACATCGACACGCCACCGGCGGCCGTGCCCGCTGGCCTCGAAATCAATCTCGAGCGCGAGCATTTCAACTGGTATATCCATGCCTTCGCCTTTGACAAGGCCCTCGAAGCACTGACCCTCCATCCCAAGACTTGGCCCATCCTCAAGGAGCTGACCGACGACCGGCCACGCCTGACCAGCGGCAACATGATGGTCGATGTCCACGGCAAGCCCTTCCATCCTCTGCACTCTGGCGTACCCGGCGCACCGGCCCGCAATCCAGAGCAGGGACGCTACAGCACCGTCGGCGGCAAAGTCCAGTGCAATGACCTAATCTTCTTCTTTTACCTAACCGACGTCTATCCTGGCGACGGCGGACTTATCATTCTCCCGTGTAGCCACAAGAGCCGCTTCGACTATCCGCGGTCGCTTTTCTATCCTGAGAGCTATACAGCAGAGGATGGGTACAACGACGAATACTTCAGCACCGAAGTGCCCGAAGGCGTGCTCAATGTAACGCCCAAGGCCGGCGATGTGGTCATCATCTCCGAGTTGGTCACCCACGGCGCACTCTCTTGGGTGCCCCAAGACCGGGACCGCCGCTTTCTCACGCTGCGCTACATGCAGCAGCACGAAAGCGTGCGCGGCAGTCTGGACCGTTTCTCCCCGGAGGTCAAGGCTCGACTTTCGCCGGAAACCTTGGAACTGGCCACCCCCGCTTCCTTTACCCACATCAAGGAAATCGTCAAACAAGAAGTCGTCGCGCTGAGCTGATAAGCCTCAGGGCAAACGCGGTACTTTGAGTACCCGGCCTTATGTCGCATTTATCGCTTGCTGACCCCGTCGCCTTAACTCGAACTCACGTTGTGACCGCTAGAATCTTCGCCATCCTCCTGCTCTTCGCCCTACCCATTCAAGCCAAAACTCGGATCGAAGCGGCCTATGAAGCCGGCGAGCTCGACTTGGAGACGGCCCTGCTCTACCAAGTCCTCAGCGTGCGCGCGCCCGACCAACTACCGGCCATCTACCGCGAAACCAGCGGGCCAGCGGTTTGCGGGACCCCACATCTAGTCCAAGCCATGAGCGCGGCTCCAAACTTGAGTGCCGACTTCCAAGCGCGCTTGGGCAAGCTGGCGCAGCGCCGACCGGCCCTCCAACACAACATCCTCTCGCCATCCGGGCGCTTTCGCGTCCACTACGATACCGAAGGCCGCAATGCGGTTGCTCCCAACGACGACGACAGTAACGGCATCCCGGACTACATCGACCTCACTATGGCC
>RKRN01000167.1 GCA_007571365.1 Candidatus Latescibacterota bacterium | reverse complement strand
GCGTTTTTGTCGTCATTGCAACAGGGTGATTTTCTGCACGATCGTTTGGCCTTGCCAGGTCCACCGCAGCAGATACAGCCCCGAAGCCACAAAACGGCCTTGCCCGTCGCGGGCGTCCCACACCACCGCATGGCTGCCGGGCAAGCGATGCTCTCCATCGAGCAGCGTCCGCACCGGCTGGCCGGCCAGATTATAGACGACGAGCGAGACCGGACCCGCCGTCGGCAACTCAAACCGCAGGGTCGTCTGCCACCATAATCGTGCGAGCCGAAGCCGAAGACCAGACAATAGAAAACAACAACATCAGTACAATAGATCGCATGTCAAATGCCTTTCCGCTGACGCTTTAACCAACCCCAACTCACCGACAAGCCCCGGGCTGTGGCACCAACCCCAGAGAAAACCATAGGTCTTGAGACTTCTTGGGTCGCTTGGGTCCTCCTGTTACTGCGTCCATCCGTGATAGCTCCGATGCAAGTACGGGTGCCCCAAGCGAAGTCCCTAGAGCGGTCTTTGGCGAATCTACCAGTTTAGTAGCTCCCCACCATCCTAAAAGGCCACCTATGAATGTCATCCAGAATGAACTCTCTCTCGGATCGGCCAAGTAAACGCCAAGAGGATATCCGACTAAAAAAACGATGCATACCCGATAGCCGCCGCACCAATACCATCATCCCCCTCTGTCCCTGTCCCAACTCCGGACATTGATATGAGTCCGGCCATCGTACCAAAACTTACCTTTTTTCCTACTCTTAAAAATCCTCGCAAAATCCACCACAGTGAGTGAAGACGGTATTCTCCATACTCAGAACCGCACCATCTTCGGCATAGAGGCAGTGCTGGCCATCGCGGATCGTGGCGTTCGATACGTCGGCGGCACCACCACGCTTAACAGTGATACCGTACCAATGGGCCTCAACCAAGTTCGCTTGCTTCGACCGCAAGACAATACTGCCGGCTTGGGCATTGAGCCGGCCCTCAATAATTAGTTCTGCTCAACGGGTGTCCACGCCGCCTTTGGTATCATCGTGGTAAGGCAGAAAAAGTACTTCCGTACCGGCTGCCAACGTCAGGGTCGCTCCGGCCGCAATGGTCACGTCGCCGCCGACATACACCGTACCGCGCCACGTCATGTCCTGTTCGATCCGCCCCGTCCAGTAGTGGACATCCATCCCGGTTTCCCTAACTCCTGTTTGCACCACAAGACTAGCGTCGATCTCAGCCAAAGGCGAACCGGCAAACGGCGGTGTCAAACTATTGTAAGCCGAAGCAACCGCGGGGGCCGGTCCCACATCGGCATCCGGCCGGCCCATCAAGACGAAGCATAGTAGGACGCTGATCACTGCCATAATTTTCTTAGTCCCTCGTCCTCGGTTTTCGACGCGCCGGTCCATGGCTTGGCGCGTACACCGTGCCGTCATTTTTGTAGTACTTGGACCGTGCGCGTACTTCAATCGCTGTGCTGCTTAGTGTCGCTGCATTCGCGTGCGAAAAAAGTGAATGAGGGGTTCGACATACGGGCGCGACACATCAATCGCTATCTCGTCCACGCCCGCCTTGTGCAAGACCGCACTGCGGTGCTCGGCTATGGCCCGCTGTTCGGCAGCGAAAAACGCACGCACGCCCTCGTCTCCGCTATCGACGAGCACTTGCTGGCCGGTCTCGGCATCTTGCAAGTTGATAAAACCAACATCGGGTAGGTCCCACTCGCGCGGGTCGCTCACCACCACGGCGATCAGGTCGTGGCGCTGGCTCAAGTGCCGCAACGCCGGCTCGTAGCCTTGGTCGAGAAAGTCGGAGATGACAAAGATCACGCTGCGGCGGTGCAAGACGCGGCTGAGGTATTGCAAGGCCCCGGCGATGGAGGTCTGGCACCCCTGCGGCTGAAAGTACAAGAGCTCGCGCAGCACACGCAGCACGTGCTTGCGCCCCTTTTTCGGCGGCACGAAGACCTCGACCTCATCGGTGAAGATGAGCAGGCCCACGCGATCGTTGTTCTTGATCGCGCTAAAGGCCAGCAGTGCCGAGACTTCAACCCCAACCTCCCCCTTGAGCTGCTGCTGTGAGCCAAAAACTCCAGACGCACTGGCATCAACCACCAGCACAGCAGTCAACTCGCGCTCTTCGTCGAATATTTTGATAAAGGGTGCTCCCACCCGCGCCGTTACGTTCCAATCGATGTGGCGCACGTCGTCGCCGGGCTGATATTCGCGTGCCTCGGCAAACTCCATCCCCCGCCCTTTGAACGCCGAGTGGTATTCGCCGGCGAAGAGGTTGTTCACCATGCTGCGGGTGTGGATCTCGATAAGGCGAACTTTGTCGAGTATTTCTTTGGGAATCACGGCTCGGCTTAGGGAACTTCGATGTGGTCGAAGAGCTGCTGCACGATGTGATCGCTGTCGATTTCCTCGGCCTCGGCCTCATAAGAGGCGATGATCCGATGCCGGAGCACATCGGCTCCTATGGCCTTGACATCTTCTGGGGTGACGTAGCCGCGCCGCTGGATGAAGGCGTGGGCCCGCGCCGTGCGGACGAGAAAAATAGCGGCCCGTGGCGAGGCCCCGTACTCGATCAGCGGCACCATGTCGGCGAGCCCGTAGTCGGCTGGTCGCCGAGTGGCCTGGACCAGATCGACAATGTAATCCTTGATCTTGGCGTCGATATAGACGATTTCGACCACCTCGCGCAGGCGGCGTATTTCGTCGATGCTCACCGCTTGCTCCACCTCGATCAAACTGTCGTTGGCCATGCGGTCCAAGATCAGCCGTTCCTCAGCGCGCGACGGATAATCGACTTTCACTTTGAGCATGAAGCGATCGACTTGGGCTTCGGGCAGCGGGTAGGTTCCCTCTTGGTCAATCGGGTTTTGGGTGGCCATGACCAAAAACGGATCGTCGAGGGCATAGGTCTGCTCGCCAATGGTCACCTGCCGCTCCTGCATGCACTCCAACAGCGCACTCTGCACTTTGGCCGGTGCGCGGTTTATTTCGTCGGCCAAGATCAAATGGGCAAAAATCGGGCCTTTCTTGGGTATGAAGACCCCTTGGTGCTGGTTGTAAATGGTGGTTCCGGTCAGGTCGGCGGGCAAAAGGTCGGGAGTGAACTGGATCCGCTTGAACTGGGCTGCTACAGTCCGCGCCAGCGTCGCTACCGTCAAGGTCTTGGCCAGTCCGGGCACCCCTTCGAGGAGGATGTGGCCATTGCACAACAGCCCCATCAGGATCCGCTCCACCATAGCGCGTTGGCCGACGATGACCCGGTCCATTTCCTGCAAGATGCGCTCCACTACCGCGCTCTCGCGCTGGACCTGTTCGCTAATGGCGTGAATGTCTATGGTCGTTTGCGTCATCGGATATACTCTATTCGGTCAATAAAAAACCGCCCTGCAGATTCGCAAGCGGTTGGGCTTCCTGCCGCAAACCTCTAGGGCAACTACTAACGTGTTAAGGAGCGGCGACCTTATTCTGAAATTGAACCCACTCTTGCGGAGCGCGCCCGACGTTGGGCAACAGGTGCCGGGCACTAGCGGCCAGCTCGGAATCCGGGTAGTTTTCAATCACGCGCTGATAGGCCCGCCGCGCTTGGGCTAGGTCGCGGATGTGTTCCTCGTATATAAAGGCGATCATAAATTGGGCTTCGTCGCCGTGCCCACTGGCGGGATATTCGGCCAACACGCGCTCGTAATAACCGATGGCCTCCTGCATCTTCCCTTGCTGCAGGGCCAAGCCGGCGAGTTTTCTCAGGGCCTCCGGTGCCTTGGGAGATTGGCCAAAGCGTTCGATAAAAGCCGTAAAATGCGCGACCGCTTGGTCGGCCGTGGCCGGGCTGGCCGCGGCGGCCTCGCCGGCCGCAAACAACTCTTCAGCACCTTGCTGGCTACAACCCCAAGACCCGGCGATAAATAGGCCCAGTAGTATCCTCAACCACATCTATGATTAACCACGTATTGTGCGGGAAAGTCCCTCAATCGGCTTTGGCGGCTTTCGCTTTGCCGGCATCCTTTTTGTCGCTGGTCTTGCTGCTGCCGCTGTCTTTGTCGGCCTTAGCCGCCTTTTGGTATCCATCGCTGCGATAGTCGGTTATGTAAAAGCCCGTCCCCTTAAAAAGCAGGCCACCGCCCGTGCCGATGAGCCGCTTGACTGGGCCTTTACAATTTGCCTCCGGGCAGGTCTGGCGCGGCGCGGCCGTGATGCTTTGGAACTCTTCAAATCGGTGGCCGCAGCGCTGGCATTCGTATTCGTATGTGGGCATAGCTTTTGGCTCTTGTTATAATAAAAATACAAATCTATTAATATAAATTCGGCCAATTAGAGGCGCAATACTTACTCGGCGGCCCCCATTTGCGGGAGATCGCCCGGGCTGAGGGAGCGCACCTTGTCGCGCTCGATTTTGAGCAAGGTCAGCGCGTTATTGGAGCGCACGTCTGGCGACAGGGAGATGGTGCCCGAGGCTCCTTGGTAGAACTGGACCGTGGTCAACCACTCGACTAGCGCGGCCGGACCGCGGGCCCCTTGCTCCCACCCTTCGATGAGCAAGCGGGTGGCGTCGTAACCAGCCGCTGCGTAGTGTGGGTCGCGGCCGAATTGCTGGCGAAAGTTGCTGACAAACGACTGCTCGGCCGCGGACTCGGCTTGCCGGGCAGAAACGAAAATGACTCCGTCGAAATTCTTGCGCTCGGCCGGGCGCATCTGCCGGATGGCTTCGGGCTCCCACCAAGTATCGTTGCCGAGAATTTGGGTCTGCAGGCGGTGAAAGTGAACCTGCGGCGCGATGGTCTGGGCATCCGCAAAACTCTCGACCACCACCACCACGCCGTCGATGGTGTCGATAAACATATCCGCTGTCAGCTTTTCTGAGGCCACTGCAAGCGTGTCGGGCGGCGGCGGGCGCAGCGCAAAACCGGCCTTGCGAATCTCTGCAAAGATGTGGCGGAAATCCGTGGTCTCTTTGGGCACATACCAATCGCGGTGCGCGATCTGGCCGCCGTTGCGCTCGGCAATGCGAGTAAACTCGCGCGCGAAATCCCAGCCGTAGTCGCTGAGGGGAGCAATGATGGCTAACTGCTCCAAGCCGAGGACGAGCGTCGCGTACTCGCCCAACAGACTCGCCTCTGTTTTCGAGACTATGCTCAATTGGAACACGCTGTGGCCGAGGGAGTCCAAACCGCTCTGGCGAGCCAGCGGCACCAACAGGGGAACGCCAGCGTGCCCGGCGACCGTGGCCGCCACCACGCTAGATCGGCTCCTGAGCGGGCCGACGATGGCCACGACTCCTTGATCCAGCAACTGCTGGGCACCGTACGCCACGCGCAATAAACCGCTGGCCGGGCTCTCTCTGATGTCGCCGCCGCGATCGGTAGCGATGGGCAAATTCCCGTAGTCAATCCCGGTATCGGCGATTACTAGTTCAAAGGGACTGCCGGCTTCCCGATTGGCCAATCGCACACCATCGCGGAGTTCTTGGCCGATCCGGTAGTCAATTCCGTTCATCGGCAGCAACAAGCCCAACCGGGGCGATTCCGCGCTAACGCCTGGGCGATATGCGGTCTGATCGCTCCCCCAGACCGCGGCTACCGGCGCGAATATGCCATTGACGACGCTATCGCGATAGGTCTGCATCGCCTCGGCGGTTTCCTCTTGCCAGCCAAGGCGCTGATACCAGCGCGCCCGGCCGAAGAACAGGGCTTCGCGCAGGCGCCCGGCTCCCACGGCCTGACGCAGTTGCGTCAACTCTTGTTCTTTTATTTGTCCATTCCAATCCATGGCCGCCAACCGCTCGGCTGCTTGAGCTTGGATGCCAAGCGGGGCCTGCGTGGCCAACAAACGACCATACTGGGACGCGGCCTCTAAGTAGTGCTTGCTGTTGAAAAACGAGTCGCCAATCAACAGCCGGGCATTGGGCAGGTAGCGGCTGGCGGGAAACCGGCGCTGCAAGACCAAGGCCGCGTCGATAGCTTCGGCAAAGCGACCTAAGCGGTACAGGGTTTTTCCCAACAGGAACTGGCTGGCACTAGACCGCTGATTGAGCGGGAACTCCGCTAGCTGCCGCAGGTGATTGAGTGTCTCGTCGAAACGCCCTTGTTTGTATGCTGCAAGCCCGTTGCCAAAGATCTTTTCAGCATCGGCCGAATACGTCCACGTGCCTGCTTGCCCGGCGGCGAAGTTCGGCACCAGCACCGCAAAGACCACGCATACGTAGCGAGCAATGCACTGCCGACAATGGGGCTTAGGTTGTCCGCATCTGAGAGGGCGAGTATATTTTTTAAGCCACGGCATTTCCAATCTTTCCTTAGGTTAATATATGCAACCGCGTGCTGAAAAAGTGGAGATCGACCCAGAAAAACTGCGCCGTCTCCTAGCTAGACAAATCGAAGAACAAGAGCAAGCACCAGCCCAGCCCGAGACTTCCTCCACCCAAGGCGAAGGGACGCAGATCACCGAATCCGAAGCCCTCCACTTCGACCTCAAACCAGAAGAATTAGAGGCCTATCTCGATCAGTACGTCATCAAGCAGCAAGAGGCCAAGGCCATTCTCGCCACCAAGATCTGCACGCACTTCAACCGCCTAAAACTGCCCCCGGAAGAAGACGAGGGGTTCGTCGGCAACATCAAGAACAACGTGTTGATGATCGGCCCTACCGGCGTGGGCAAAACCTATTTAATCCGCCTCATCGCCCGCAAAATCGGCGTTCCTTTTGTCAAGGGCGACGCCACCAAATTCAGCGAGACCGGCTATGTCGGCGGCGATGTCGAAGACTTGGTCCGCGACCTAGTCCGCGAGGCCAACGGCGATATTGAACGCGCCCAGTACGGCATCATATACATCGACGAAATCGACAAAATCGCCTCCGCCCAAGGAGTGCATGGCCCGGATGTGTCGCGCTCGGGCGTCCAGCGCAACTTGCTCAAGCTGATGGAAGAAACCGACGTCGACCTCAAAGCTCCGCACGACATTGCCTCGCAGATGGAATCCGTCATCCAGATGCAGCAGACGGGCAAAATCGAACGTCAAAAGGTCAACACGCGCAACATCCTCTTTATCGTCAGCGGGGCCTTTTCCGGGCTAGACGAAATCATCGGCCGAAGGCTCAACAAAGGCACCATGGGGTTTCGCTCTCAGGCCGATCCAATTCATCTCAACGCCGATCAGCGCCTATCCCACGTGCGCGCCGAGGACCTGATCGAATACGGATTCGAGTCCGAGTTCATTGGGCGTTTGCCGGTCATTGCCGTGCTGCACGACCTCGGCCCCGAAGATCTCCTCGAGATTCTCCGCAACCCCAAAAGCAGCGTCATCCTGTCCAAAAAGCGCGACTTCCGGGCCTATGGCATTGAGGTCGAATTTGCCGATGAGGCCCTCGCCCTGTTAGCCGAGCGCGCCTACGCCGAGCACATCGGTGCCCGGGGCTTGGTCAGCGCTATTGAAAAGGTATTGCTCAATTACGAAAAGAAACTCCCTTCGGTCGGCGTCGAGCGCTTTGCCGTTGGGGCCGATACCGTCCTCAACCCGGCAACTGGTCTGGAACGCTTGCTCCAAGACACTTCGCTGCGCCACTTTATCAACCGCTTCCAACGCGAACACGACATCGCCTTGGAGATCACGCCAGAAGCCTCCGCGCAACTTGAGGCCCTAGCCAATACGCGGAACATGGCACCCGGCCAATTGTGCGAAGAAATGTTCAGCGACTACGGGCACGGCCTCAAGTTGGCTGGGTTGAGCCAGTTCTGTATTGACGCGGACGTGGTCGCCGCTCCCCAAGAGGCCCTCAACGCGCTCGTCAAATACTACTACAATCAACGCCGCTAAACCCCACCGTACTGCTTTACCTTGCGATAGAGCGTACTGAGACCGATTTGCAGGATCTCGGCCGCCCGCCGTCGGTCATCGCCAACGGCCTTCAGCGTCTCGGCGATGGCCATCTGTTCGAGTTCGGCCATACTCATGCCGACGCGAAAACCCAATCCGGGGAAAACGCGCTCTTGGCGGTTTATGTAGCGCGGGATGTCCCCAACTTCGAGCACGCCTTCATGGGCGCACATAACGACCATGCCCTCAATGCAGTTTTTCAATTCCCGCACATTGCCCGGCCAATCGTAATCGCGCAACACGTCTAAGGCCCGTGGCCGAATGCCCTCAATGCGCTTGTCGTTCTCGACGGCGAACTGTCGGATAAACGCGTCGGCCAGAATGAGTATGTCCTCGCGGCACTCACGCAGAGGCGGCACTTCGATTTTGATCACGTTGAGCCGGTAGAATAGGTCCGCCCGGAAGGTGCCCTCCCGCACCATGGCTTCTAGATCGCGGTGCGTGGCCGCGATCAGGCGCACATCAACCCGCCGGGTCTGGGTGCCCCCGATCCGCTCAAAGCAGCCGTCCTGAATCACTCTCAGGAGCTTTACTTGCGTCGGCAGGGAAATATCCCCGACTTCGTCGAGAAACAAGGTGCCTTGATCAGCCAATTCAAAGCGCCCTTTGCGCGCAGCTACGGCTCCGGTATAGGCACCCTTCTCGTGGCCAAAAAGCTCGTTTTCGACCAAGCTCTCCGGCAGGGCACCGCAGTTTATTTCGACGAAGGCGTTTTCCCGCCGCCGGCTTCGCTGGTGGATGGCCTTTGCCACCTCGCCCTTGCCGGTGCCGGTCTCGCCGGCGATCAAAACGCTAGTCCGCGATTGAGCCACCTGTTCGATCTGGCGGTAAATGCGCTGCCACAGCGACGAGCGGCGGGCAATGTCGTCAAAGCGGTAGCGCTCGTCCAAGCGGCGCTGTAGATCGGAGACTTTCCCCATCAGCTGCTGGTCGCGCAGGCCCTTTTCCAATACCGCGCCGACCTTGGCAAAATTCAGCGGCTGGAGTTGAAAGTCGTAGGCCCCTTGGCGCATCGCTTCAACTCCCAACTCAATATCTTTGGGACCGGCGACGGCAATCGCGCAGATGGCCGAATTGCGCTTTTGGGCCAGTTGCTGGACCCGCAACCCATGGATGCGCTTCTCGCGCAAGGCGTAGATCAGCGCATCAACCGCATCGGCGTCGAGGATGTCGTACGCGCTCTGCCCCTCGTGCGCCCAGATCACTTCGTAGCCCTGTTGTTCTAGATAGAAAATCAGCGCCCGGGCCTGCTGGGATTCGGGCAACACGACCAACAGCCGCGGTTGCGTATGGCGTTTCTCACTCACCGGGCACCTTGCTTGCACAATTCGACGACCACTTCGCAGTGGGGCGTTTGGGGAAACATATCTATGGGCTGCACGCGGCGGACGCCATAGCCAGCTTGGCCCAAGACGCACAAATCACCGGCTAGCGCGTGGACGTTACAGGAGACGTAGATAATGCGCGGCGGTGCCAACGCACACAGACCGGCTAGGGCCTTTTTGTGGATTCCAGCGTGCAAGCCCAGGCGATCGGCGCCAAAGGAAAATTCCATCTTGTTGCGCTAGAAAAAGGGAGTCGGACTGGGCAAAACCGGCCCTGCGGCCGGCAGCACTAGCCCGCTAGTCGCCAATGCGCTAGCAACCATCTGATCCTTGACGGCAAGTTGGGCCGCGTACGGCAATTCCTGCCAGCGACAGCCACCGCAGCGCGGCTCCTCGCGTTTGTAGCCCTCTGTAAGGAACTCTTCTATCTCGGCCTCGTAGCACCCCTTGCGCTTCTTGACGACTCGGGCGACAATCCAGTCTCCAGGAACAGCCTGACGCACGACGACCTCGCGGTGCCCGACATAAGCCATTCCGGCGCCCTTGGCAGTAAGCGCGGCGACTTGGACCTCGATGCGATCTCCTCGTTTCACGGGCTCTCTAGCTAAAATGCAACGCGGGGCAAGATGATGACCATCTTGCCCCGCGTTGCTACTCCTCCTTGGACAGCCACCTTATTCTGTGGCCTCCTGAGTTTCTTCTGCGGTTGCCTCGGGGCGATCCACAAGCTCGACAATGCTCATAAACGCCCCGTCCCCGCGGCGCGGACCCAATTTGATCAGGCGCGTATAGCCTCCGTTGCGGCTTTTGTAGCGCGGGCCCAGTTCGTCAAAGAGCTTGGCGACCACCTGCTTATCGGCTATGACGCGCAACACTTGGCGGCGGGCGTGCAAGTCGCCTTTCTTGGCGCAAGTTAGCATCCGCTCGGCCGTGCGCTTGAGCTCTTTGGCACGCGCCTGAGTGGTGGTGATGCGCTCGTTGATAAAGAGCGAGGCCATCATGTTGGACAACATGGCTCTGCGATGCGGAGCCGTGCGCCCCAGTTTGGCTGTTTTTTTTCTGTGTCTCATGGCTATAATTCTTCCGCCAACGGATTATCCGCTGTTTGGTCGAGCTCAATGTCGTCGTACGGAGTCAGGTCCATACCCCAGCTAAGATTGTTTTCCTCGAGTATTTTCTGCAACTCGTTGAGCGATTTGCGGCCGAAGTTGCGATACTGCAGCATCTCGGCTTCCGTGCGCGATACCAAGTCCCTGAGCTGGGTGATTCCTGCGGCTTTGAGGCAGTTAGCCGAGCGCACCGTCAACTCGATCTCTTCGACGGGCGTTTGCAAGAGTTGAACGATCTTCCTGGCTTCTTGATCAACTCCCTTTTCCTCGGTGCTTTCGGGCTCTTCTGAAAAATTAATAAAAAGACTTAGGTGTTCAGTCAGAATTTGGGCGGCTTGGGACATGGCGCCCTCGGGATGCACTGAGCCATCAGTCCAGATTTCCATGATCAACTTGTCGTAGTCGGTGCGTCGCCCAACGCGGGCGTTCTCAATGTCGTATTGGACCTTGAGAATCGGCGAATAGTTCGTATCGAGCGGAATAGCACCAATGGGCTGCTCGGGGATTTTGTTCTCCTCAGCGAACTGGTAGCCGCGACCACAGCCAACCGTCAGTTCCATCTTCAGAGAAGCCCCTTTATCCAAGGTGGCAATATGTAGGTCGGGATTCATCACCTCGACATTGGGGTCTACTTCTATATCCTTGGCCACCAAGGCTCCTTCTGTCGTGCGCTCAACGCGCAAGACGCGATCCTCTTCGCCGCTATAGCGAAGCGCCACTTCCTTGCAGTTGCGCACGATCTCCGGCACATCCTCGCGCACACCTTCAATTGTGGAAAATTCGTGATGCACGCCTTCGATATTGATCTGCTTGATCGCGGCTCCTTGAATAAAGGACAACAAGACGCGGCGCAGCGCGTGTCCTATAGAGACGCCAAAACCGCGCTCAAGCGGTTGGACGACAAACATGCCATACGTCTCGCTGAGGCTTTCTTTTTCGACTTCGGCTAGCCTCGGCATCTGGAGACCTTCTAATTTCATACTTTACCTCTTGCCCCTTGATGGATTGGGCGGAGTAAAACTTTAGACGCGAGAATAAAATTCGATAACCAGTTGTTCTTCGGCGATTGTGGGAATGTCTTCGCGGCTGGGAATCTCGGCTACAGTCCCAGTCAGGTTGACCTTATCTATAGCCAACCAAGGCACCGTCTCCCGCGAGCGCCGCAGCGATTCGTGAATAGCGTCTAGCTGGCGACTGCGCTCGGCGACCTGTACCACATCGCCCATTCGGGTCAGATAGGAAGGAATATTGACTCGCTTGCCATTTACCACGATGTGGTTGTGGCGCACTAACTGGCGCGCAGCCTTGCGCGACGGCGCGAAACCGAGCCGATAGACAATGTTGTCGAGGCGACGCTCTAACAGGCGCAACAGGTTTTCACCACTAACGCCCGGTACGCGCGACGCCTCCTTGTAATAGCCCCTGAATTGCCCTTCGCGGATTCCGTAGAGCCGGGCTAGTTTTTGTTTGGCTCGTAGCTGCACACTGTAGTCGGACTGCTTACGCCGCAGGCCCTGACCGTGTTGACCCGGGGCATAGCTGCGCCGCTCAAAGGCGCATTTTTCGAGGTTACAGCGCTCGCCCTTCAGGAAGAGTTTGGCCCCTTCCCGGCGACAGAAGCGACAGTTGGGACCTGTATGCCTACTCATGATGTGGTTAGCTCCTCTACACGCGGCGGCGCTTGGGCGGCCGACAGCCGTTGTGCGGCATGGGCGTCACGTCGCGGATGGCAGAAATTTCGAGCCCGGCGTTTTGCAGGGCGCGAATCGCAGACTCGCGCCCTACCCCCGGCCCTTTGACCCAGACCTCCACGCGGCGCAACCCCATATTCATGGCTTCTTGGGCGGCCCTTTCAGCGGCGATCTGGCCGGCAAAGGGCGTAGATTTGCGACTGCCTTTGATGCTCATTTTTCCTGGAGTCGCCCAAGAAATTACATTGCCCCTCATATCGGTAAGCGTGATAATCGTATTGTTGAACGTGGCTAGAATGTGAGCCACGCCCACAGCCTCTACCTGTTTTGCTTTTTTGCGTTTCTTGCGTCTTTCGGGCGGCAAAAGTCAATCCTCTTGGTTTGGGGTTTCTATTTGGCGAGAGCCTTTTTCTTGCCGACAATAGCCCGCTTCATCGTTATCTCAGCAGGGTAATTTTTTGTACGCTGGTTTGGCCTTGCCCTGTCCACCGCAGCAGATAAACCCCCGAAGCCACAGCCCGGCCTTGCGCGTCGTGGGCGTCCCACACCACCGCATGGCTACCCGCCGACAGATACTCCCCATCCAGCAGCGTCCGAACCGGCTGGCCAGCCAGATTATAGACGACCAGGCGCACCGGCCCCGCCATCGGCAACTCAAAGCGCACCGTCGTCTGCGGATTGAACGGATTGGGCTCCGCCGAGACCGACATGCTCAAAGAAGCACTCGACGGCGTGAAGGTCTTCTGGGCGGCCGGCCCCGGCCCTTTGCAGTTTCTTGCCCGCACCGCAAACGTGTACATCGTCCCGCTTTCCAAGGTCAGCTTCTTTGTCCCGAGGTACGGTGCTTCAATTGCCCCCACGATATAGGCTGGACAGCGGTAGCCATATCAGGCAACCCATCAGGATAATAGAACCAGTC
>RKRN01000321.1 GCA_007571365.1 Candidatus Latescibacterota bacterium | reverse complement strand
CACTCTTGCACGGCTTAAAACTCGACCGGTGCTTTGAGCTGGGCTGCGACGCCTACTTGGCACCCTACGCGGACGCCAAGGCAACCTACGGCCTACCCGACGAACCCGAACACCGCCCCGGCAGCACGACCGCACTCGTGCGTGGTCTGCGGTGGGGACCAGGCGTCGCACCGCCCCCGGTTTCCAATAGCCCTTGCGCCCCAAAAGTGAAGTACCGCTTCCCCAGCGACTACGAGTTGGACCTGACAGACCAACTACCAGACGACAACAAAGTCCTAATCGATCTGCTGTCGATCGCCACGCAGACTCCGCTGGTCTCGCACCCGAGCTTTGTCCGCGTCGCCAAGTGGATCGAGGAAATTGATCCCAACTTCGCTTGCCATTTTTGCAGCTCCTCGGCCTGTTCGTCCGACCCAGTGCCCGAGGAACATCCATTCAGCCAAGAGGACGCGGCGGCTTTCACGGCTTTGGCGAGTCGCTGGTGTACTTATCGCGGCCAGCGCGATGTCATCAACCTCGCGATCCGCCGCCTTGCCGCCTCTTTCGCCCGCGTTGGCGGCCCCTTTAGTACAGAGGATCGCATCCTCGATGTCTCCATTGCCTTGGAGGTCATGTACGGTCCGATCAAACACAAACTCACTCACCAGCTAGCGGCCCGCGCAGAACGACTACTCGGCCAAGGCGGCCGGATAGCCAACCGAGTGAAGTCCTTTTATAGAGTCCGTTCGGACATCGTCCACGGGCAAAAGAAGACCCAAGGCGGCCGCGACGCGATCGACCAGGCACTGGCCGACGGACGCGATCTAGCGTATCTCACGCTCGTGGCCTTGCTATCCCAAGGGCCGGTCAGGGATTGGGACAAGCTGCGAGAAAAACTCAGCGACTGATCGCGCGTACCGTGCGGACGCTGAACTAGGTTTGCCGCCATTCCTCGTCGAGCAATCCCAAACACTCGTCGATGATGGCCAGAGACTCGTCGATCTGTTCTCGTGCGATAATAAGCGGCGGATAAAAGCGCAAATCGTCGCCCTCAACCCAGTCGGCTCCCCCGCTGGTGCCCGCAATAGCCAGTCCCCGTTCTAAGGCCCATTGCGGTATGCGCCGCGACACCCCCCACTCCGGGGGAAAGGGCTTGCGGCTGCGGCGATCCCGGACTAGTTCAATGCCCAGCATCAGGCCCTTACCGCGCACTTGGCCGACGCAAGCATGGCGCGTCAAGCCCGCGGCCTTTTCCTGCAAATAGGCTCCGACTTGAGCGGCGTGTTCCACGACGCCTTCTTCTTTTAACAGCGCTAGTACGGCCAAGCCAGCGCACATAGCCACTGGATTGTTGACATAAGTAAAAACATGCGGCAGAGCTTGGCCGCTGCGCGCGAGCTCTCGCCGCATCTGTTCGCTCAGCAAAACCCCTCCCAAAGGCGCGTACCCACTGCTGGCCCCTTTGCCAAAGACGATCATATCCGGCACCACATCCCAGTGTTCAATGGCAAAGAGTTTGCCCGTGCGGCCAAAGCCGGTGATGATCTCATCGGCGATAAAGAGGACGTCGTACTCGTCGCAAATCTGGCGGATGAGCGGGTAGTAATCGGGCGGAGGGACCCCAGCGGCGACCCCGGCCATGACCACCGGCTCGGCGATAAAGGCGGCGACATTGTCCGCTCCTACCGCGCGGATGGTCTCTTCTAACTGGTAGGCACAGGTCAGATTGCAGCGATCGGCGCAACCGGCAAACGCGCAGCGGTAGGGATAGCACGAGGCAATGTGCGGAAAAGCCGGCAGATACGGCTCAAAAGGTGCCCGCAACCCCGGCATCCCGGTAGCAGCCAAGGCCCCCAAGGTAGCACCGTGATAGCCGCGCCAGCGACCAACGATCTGGTGCTTTTGCGCTTGGCCCCGTTGCAGATGGTACAAGCGAGCCAATTTAATGGCCGTCTCCACGCCTTCGGAGCCGCCCGAGACAAAGTAGGCGTGATGCAAATCCCCGGGAGCCAGTTCGGCCAAGCGGCGGGCGTACTCAAGGGCCGGCTGATTGGTAAAGAACGTCGAAAAACAATAGGCCAACTCCCGTCCTTGGGCGGCCATAGCCTCGACGACGGCATGGCGACCGTGGCCCAAGGTAACGTTGCCGGCCCCGGCCGTGCCGTCGATATAGCGATTGCCGGCTTCGTCGTATAAGTAAATCCCCTCGCCCTTGACCAGAACCGGATAGGTGTAGTGCGAGTCGCGGTGAAGAAGTGCTGGGTCGCTAGTCATAGATTTTATCCAGTCCGCAAGTCGCGCATTCAGCGCTAAGCATCTCGCCGATGTCCAGTGTGTAAAACCGTCAGCGTGTTCTGCTGATCGTCAATCTCGTAAATTGCTCGGTAATCCCCGGCCCGGATGCGCCAGCCTGCACGCCCTCTCAGTTTGCGGCATCCTGCTGGACGGGGCCGTTCGCACAGCATCGCGTACCTTCTCATAGATTCCAACCGCAATTGGGCCAATGCTCTCTGCGCTTGCCGCCGGATTCTAATACCAATCAGACATAGCAATCTTGCATTTATATTTGAGCACTAGGCCGGGCAGGCAGGTGCCTGCCAACACAGGCGAAGGAGGCGCGGGCGAGACGCCCGCGCTCCCAGGGGGCTATTTTTGGATATTGGATGCAACATTAATTCATACGATTAGTATAAGTTCGTACAATTTCAGCGCACTCTCTCGATTTCCTTCACTGCTTGCTCAAAAGGAACCGCCTCATCGTCTCTCGACTTAGCTCGGTCATAGGCCCGAAGCGATTCTAGCTCCTCTAGCTCTTCCAGCAGCTTTCGATAGGCACTGATTTCGAGCACCACGCTGACGCGCTGACCATTTTCGTCGATGATGTACTGCGCTTTAACAGGTAGCATAGTGAGGCTCCTTTCCGCAAATTTCGTTTCAACCAGCACAATAGGACATCGGGGCTGCAAATTGGCATAAGCCTCGCCTTGCCGGGCCGCCGGGTCCCAAAATACCCGTAGAATCGCCTAATGGGACCGCGTGTGGGTCGCTAGCAGTCATTTTATTCATCCTCGTCCAATTGCGGCAACACCTCGCGCAACACCTGGGCCAAGGCTTGCCGCTCGGCGGCTGGCCCCACGGTCAGGCGGATGCAGCGGTCGAGCGGGGCCACGCCCGGCATCCGCACGAAAACTCCGCGCTGTAACAGCACCTGCATCAGACGCCGCGCCCGGGTGCCACTGCCCGCGTCGAGCGCCACAAAATTCGTCGCCGAGGGCACTGTTTTCAGCCCCAATTCCGTCGCTAACTGGGCGTATTCCCGCCGGCCTTCCGCCACTTGCCGCACCACCGAGCGCACAAACTCGTCGTCGCCGAGCGAAGCAAGTGCCCCGGCTTGGGCGATGCGGTTGACGCCAAAGTGATTGCGCACCTTGTCGAGCGCGGCCACCACCTCGCGGTGCGCCAGCGCATAGCCAACCCTAGCGCCGGCCATGCCATGCGCCTTGGAAAACGTCCGCAGCCGCACCACCGCGGCCCGTTCGACTGACAGCGGCAACAGGGCGTCGGCCGGCGCAAAGTCGCTATACGCCTCGTCGAGCAGCAACACACCATCCGGCGGCAACGCTGCGATAAAATCCCGCAACGCGTCGGCCGGCTGATAGGTGCCCATGGGATTGTCGGGATTGGCCACGTAGATCAGCTTAGGTCGCACTTGCCGCGCCTTGGCCAACAGAGCCGGCAAATCCTCCCGATCGGCGCGATAGGGCACCTTGTGCAACAC
>RKRN01000231.1 GCA_007571365.1 Candidatus Latescibacterota bacterium | reverse complement strand
TGAAGGGCGCATTGGACGCCTCGAAGGCATCGCCGAGCTACTCATTGAGCAAGGCCGCCAGACCCACACCCGCCTCGACCGCATTGAAAGCCGCATTGATTCGCTGACGCGCTGGTTAATCGGCATTCAGCTTGCCAGCCTCTTAGCCATTGGCAGCTTGCTGTTTCGCATCCTCGACAAGCTGCCTTGACCGCCAACCCTACCGCCGAGCCCTGGACGCAGCACCAACCTCAACCGAAAGGACGCGGTATGGGTCATGGGGAATAGCTGCCAGCCTGCCGCAGCACGGTTCATTGCCGCGCTCCAACCCTGCCGTTACTTTTTTATGACCGCACCATCCCATTCATCAACCCCGGTAGTAATGAAATGCCCAAAGTATATATAGCCATGTGCGCGGATTTGCTCCACCAAGGGCATCTAAACATCATCTGCGTCGCACGCGAGTTGGGCGAGATCACTATTGGCCTGCTGACTGACGAGGCCATTGCCAGCTACAAGCGCCTGCCCTATCTGAACTACGAACAGCGCAAGGCTGTCGTCGAAAACATCAAGGGAGTAAGCGAGGTAGTTCCCCAGACGACGCTCGACTACGTGCCCAACGTGCGCCGCCTGCGACCGCGCTACGTCGTCCACGGCGACGACTGGCGCACTGGCGTTCAGCGGGAGACGCGGCAGCGCGTCATCAAGGCACTCGAGGAGTGGGGTGGAGAATTGGTCGAGCCAGCATACACCCCGGGCATTTCCTCGACGCGGCTGAACGCAGCCATCCGCGAGGTGGGCTTTACGCCCGATGTCCGCCGCCAGCGATTGCGTCGGCTGCTAGCCGCCAAACCGCTGGTGACCGCGCTCGAAGCCCACAGCGGCCTCACCGGGCTAATCGTCGAGAACGCGCGAGTGGAATCGAACGGCCAAATGCGGGAATTCGACGCCATGTGGGTGGGAAGTCTCACCGATTCCACGGCCAAGGGCAAACCTGACATCGAATGCGTCGATTTCACCTCGCGCATGGCCACAGTGCAGGAAATTTTGGACATCACCAACAAGCCGCTCATTCTCGATGGCGATTCCGGCGGCTTGGCCGAGCACTTTGTCCTAGCGGTGCGTACGCTGGAGCGGATTGGCGTTTCGGCCATTGTCGTAAAGGACAGAATGAACCCCAAGGGGAGTTCGCGGCACGGTGGGACGGCTGCATCACACCAAGAGGATGTCGATACCTTTGCCTACAAAATCGAGCGCGGCAAAAAGGCCCAAATAACCGACGACTTTATGAT
The DNA here is from genome assembly GCA_007571365.1 of Candidatus Latescibacterota bacterium. Taxonomy (GTDB): domain Bacteria; phylum Latescibacterota; class UBA2968; order UBA8231; family UBA8231. The sequence continues at coordinate 11,730 of RKRN01000231.1, read as the reverse complement.
CGTGGCGCACATTGAATCCCTTATCGCCGGCAAAGACGTGCGCGATGCCATTGAGCGAGCGCGGGCGTACATCGGCAGCGGGGCCGACGGCATCCTGATTCACAGCCGCGAGGAAACTATAGGCGAAATTTTCTCCTTCTGCGACGAATACGCCAAGTTGCCCTCCCGCGTCCCCTTGGTCGCGATGCCTTCGACCTTCAGTCAGGTGACCGAGCAACAGCTCGTCGATGTCGGCGTACAGGTGGTCTTCTACGCCAACCACCTGCTGCGCAGTGCCTATCCAGCCATGCTCAAAACCGCGGAGTCCATTCTCCGGCACCAACGCGCCTACGAAGCAGAAGAGCAATGCACGTCCATTGAGCAGATCGTAGATCTGATTCCCTTCCGCGACTAATCATGCTCGGCTGCCAAACCTTGCGCCAGCTATATTTCTGGCTCCTTGTGGAGTAGGATGGGAGAGCCTGTGTGCAAATCCCCGTATACAGCTGCGGACTTTAAGGCCAGCAAACCCGCGGTCCTAGGGCTGGTTGAAGTCCTATTCAACCGCCGCCTCTCCACCCTGCTCACCCGCCTGTTGGTCCGCACCCCCCTCAGCCCCAACCAAGTAACGGTCCTTTCCTTTGTCGTCATCCTGCCCGGTGTGTACCTGCTCTCTACGGGCGAGCGCCTGGCCCTCATCGGCGCCGGTCTCCTCATCCAATTATCCTTTACGCTCGACTGCTGCGACGGCGAACTCGCTCGTCTGCGCGGCCTCAGTTCGCCGTTTGGTGCTTGGCTCGACGGCCTACTCGACCGCATCGCCGAACTGATGCTTTGCCTCGCGTTGGGACGGGCCTTGGACCACCAAAGCGGCGATCCGTACGCCTACTTCTACTCGTTTGTCGTCTTTGCCGCGCTCGCCATGACTCACATCGCCACCTTGATGAACGCCACGGCCTTTGGCAAGGGGCAGCTAGCGGAATCCGCTAGTTGCGGGCTGCTGGGCCGCTTGGCGGGCTTAGTGCGCGTTCCGCCGCTGAAATTGCGCAACTATTTGCGTAGCGGCATCGACGTTTACTTGATGGTTTTCACCTTGGGCGCAGCTTTTGACCACCTCATGGGGGTCGTCTATTATTTCGCCATCGTGCAAAACCTCTATTGGCTCGCCATCGTCTTCGTGGTCATAAGGCAAAAAAGGTAACCGGCGGTGGCTTATGGAGCCTAGCGCATCCGCTGAGATGCTCGCCTCGCCGCACCTACTCTGTGCGTATTATCTCTCGGGCTGCTTACGACCGCATTACTTGCTGAGGGCGAGAACTTCCACAATCAGCCGCGAGACAGAAAATCCGCACAGAAGTCGTATATTTTGAGAAAGATACAGCCTACTAAGCTCTTGCTAACGAGATGACAGTTCGTTTTCATCCCCATGCGCTCGAGAGAATGGCCGAGCGCGGTGCTTCCAAACTCGAAGTAGAAGCTGTGATTGCAGAAGGCGAAAAATTTTCGGCTAAATTTGCAAGACAAGGTTTCCGACAAAGTTTTACTTTTGCTGCGGAATGGAAAGGGAATTGGTACGCTAATAAGCAAATCGACGTTTTTGCTGTTTGGGAAAACCAAGGCTGGTTGGTCATAACAGTGATAACCCGGTATTTCTAACAGGAGCTCCTGATGAAATTTACCTATGATCCACGGTATAACGTTGCTTATATCAGATTGCACCAGAAAACAACGCGGGTCGAGCCACTCAAGATCAGTGATGAGCTGATCGTGGATTTGGGGCCCGATGGAACCGTGTATGGCTTTGAGCTTTTGAATGCTAATGAGCAATTATTAAAAGAAGACATGGGCAAACTTCTCATTGTAAACGAAGCCACGGGTAGGCAAATCGAACTGGTGCTTGCCGAGGAAGGTGCCCCCTTGCCGCGATTTTCGCATTAGGCGCAGCTTTTGACCACCTATCTGGCCGCTTTAGCACAATACCTGCCCAAGGTCATCGCGGCGATCGTGGTCCTGTTCGCTGGCGTCATCGGCGGTCGCCTCATCAACGACGCGGCCATGGCTACGGCCTTTCGCTTGTTGCCGCATCAGGGGCGACAGTTGGCCCGCCTCGTCCGGGGGATCATCGTCGGCGCGGCCATTCTCGTGGCAACCAAGCAACTCGGCGTGGATGTATCGCTGCTGACCGACATCTTCTTGATCGCGCTCGCCGCCCTGCTCGTCGGCGCGGCTTTTGCGTTTGGCCTAGGCACCCGCAGTATTATCGCCAACATTCTCGCCATGCACTACGTCAACAAGTCCTACGGCGTGGGGCAGCGCATTCGTCTCGGCGACGATAACGGGCGCATCGTGCGGACGACCTCCACCGCTGTTTTTATTGAGCACGACGAAGGCGAGTTGGGTATCCCCGGCCAGCAGTTCTTTGAGCAGCGCTGCCTCCGCATAAGCAAGAGCGCGTCCAGTGAATCTTGAACGACAGCTCCTCGCGCAATTTGCGACCGCTCATCCGGCGGAAGTCGCGAGTGTGCTCGCGGCCATGTCGCACCAAGAAGCAGCACGAGTGCTCGGCGATCTCCGCGACCGTGCGGCCATGCAAGTACAGCCCATGACGCCGCGGGAAGAGGTCGTCGAACTCCTCAACACCTATCACCTGACCAGCCTGCCCGTAGTCGACTTCGCCGGACAAGTCGTCGGCGTCATTCGCCACGACGGCCTCGTAAGCGCGGCGCAGCAAAACTTAGCGGCCAATGTCCAAGAAATGGTCGGGGCGTCCGCCGAAGAACGCGCCCTGTCCAAGCCGTGGGTGGGCATTCGCAGCCGACTGCCTTGGCTCAACATCAATCTCGTAACCGCCTTTTTAGCGGCCGCGGTCGTCGGCCTCTTTGAGGACACCATTGCCCAGTTTACCGCCCTCGCGGTCCTGCTACCCGTCGTTGCCGGTCAGTCGGGTAACACCGGCGCACAGGCCCTCGCGGTGACCATGCGCGGGCTCGCCCTGCGCGAAATCCGCACCTCGCACGCGGCTCGCGTCCTAGTCAAGGAGCTAGCAATCGGCTTTTGCAACGGACTGGCCATTGCCGCCGTAACCGCGATAGGCGTCTTCGTCTGGAGCCAGAGCTTCGGGCTGGCCTTAGTCATGTTGTGCGCCATGTTGATGTCCATGGTGTTGGCATCCATGGCCGGTGCGGCCATCCCGGTCGTGCTAGTCAAGCTGGGCCACGACCCGGCGACCGCGTCCTCAATCATTCTCACGACCGCGACCGACATCGTGGGCTTCCTGTCGTTTTTGGGCCTGGCGACGCTGCTGGCCGGTATGCTCCCGCCAGGCTAGCCACAAAGGACCTTGCGATCATTGTATATTTAGCCAAGCACCCGACACCTGTGCGCCCTCAGCAGTGTAGAGCAGGCACTATCACCAACTACTAAAAAGGAGCCCCTCAGTGGACGCCATCGCAGCCATCGGCGGCAGTCGGCCCCTCAAAGCCGGAGAGTACGCCCGCCGCGCTTACCAGTACGCCCTCAATCCAGCCCGCAACCCGCTCAAAGAAATCCTCGACCAGTGCGAGTCGGTGGCCAAAACTCCGCCCCTGTTGGGCGGCTTCAACGACGTGCCTTGGCCCAAGCTGCGCGACGCCGAGGTCCACGCTTGGGCCAAGGCTGGCTGGTCGTGGATCGTCAACGACGCCGAGCACAGCCAGTGGGAAGGCTGGTACGGCCGCGAGCAAAACGCCGTTCTCGCCCGCCACGGCATCTTGCCAGTCCAGCGTCTAGCGCGCGAGGCCCGCTCCGAACACGGCGACGCCTTCCAGCTTGGGGCGCGGGCGACGATGCGCCCCTATGGCACCACCTACGCCGAGGCCGAGCGCTATTTCCGCGCCATCAATTTCCCCGTTCCCGGCCAAGCCACCCCAGACGACCGCGGCGGATATCCGGTGCGCGACGGCGAGCGGACCATGATGTTCACGCCCGACCAATTGCGCGGCACCGAGACCGAGACCCAAGGCTGGATCCAGTTCGAGACCAAGGAATACATCATCGACCACGAGACCCGCGACCGCGTCCTCGACCTGATGGCCGCCCAAGGGCGCAACAAGGCCTGTGGCTTTGTCGGCCCGTTCGACGCCATTTTGCGCGAGGGCGACCTGCCCGAAGTCAACGACGCGGTCAACGCCCTCTTCCGCGCCGCCGCCGAGCGCGGCATCCACACGGGGCGCGTCGTCGGGCACGGCGCGATGGAAGACCCGCAAGACATCGAAGACGGCATGGTCGAGGCCATCGACAACGGTGCGCGCTTAATCTGCGTACACCCCCTCACCAGCGACATGGTCTTTCGCGGGGCCTACGCCATGGCCGATCCGTTCTTCCGCGCCTGTAAGCGCTGCGGTTTTTGAACATCCCTCACAATTCTTAGGAGACCTTATGCACCTGTTTTGCGTACTGATCGGCGTGATCGCATTAGCGGGCACGGCCGTCCATGCTCAAGGGGAAACGGTCGCGGTTGAGGCCGAGACCCCGGCCATGCAAGGCCCGGTTTATGCTCCCCTCAGCTACGACCCCTACTACGTCCTGCCGGGCGGACTAGGCTACACGAGCGTCGATATGGGCGTCCGCACCGCGCCCTCCACGTTCAAGGAGCTCAAGGACGTGAGCGATATCGTGGCCATGGCCAAATTCAGTCCCCACGCGCACATTGAACTAGGCGTCCGTCTCGCCCTTGGCTTTTTTAAGGACGGGAGTTCCAACCTTTCGTCGCTCGTGGTCGGCAGCAAGTATCAACTCGGCCCCAACCGCGCCGCGACCGCCGGCATCGCCCTGCCGGCTGGCGACATCTCCGACCCGGGGCTAGCCGTTGGCCTCATGCAGACTGTGCGCATTGGTCCTGCCTTCCGCTTCAACACGCGGTTACAAGTCGCCGCCCTCAAAGGCTATGCCGAGCAGGGGCTCGTCGTCGATCTCTTGCTCGAACCAGCCCAAGTATTCAGCGAAAGACTGAGTGCGTACCTCGACTTGCTCCTCACGTCCAACACCGCCGCCCTAGAAGACGACCTAAGCGTCCGCTTAGAGCCGAATCTCGACCTCGGCCTCGGCGATGGCACAGTGCTGAACGTAGGCGTCAGCGTGGATTTGCAAGGCGGCGACGAACGGGAGGATGTGGGGCTGTTTGTAGTGCTATTACGAGATATGTAGGAGGTACTATGCTCATTGCGCGCCGTATCGCGCTAGCGACTTTGCTAGTACCGGCCATGCTGGCCGCAGACGACGCGGGCCACAGCATTGGATTCGTAGCCGGGCCGACCTACGGTCTGGGCCTCAGCTACGGTCGCCAAAATCCCACGACCGGCAACGGCTGGCAGGTCTCGGGATTTCCGTATTGGTCTCAAGATCAACGCTATCTCTTTGCGGGCTTTACCTTGTTCAAGACCTTGCACCAAGGCGAGTTGGCGCGGGCGTTTCTCTCTGGGGGGGTGGCCGCGTTTTACCGGCGGAGCGCAACATGGGATTTTGTCGGCGGAGTGCCAAGGGAAAAACTGGACGTGGGGACAAAACGCGACAAAAGCTTCGACGAAGATCTCGATGTCGTAGTAGGGCCGGGCGTCGGGCTGGAGATGCGCCGCCGCCACGCCAAAAACCTCGCCGTTTCCATGGACATCCCCATCGCCGTTTTCCTCGTGTCCAACGACGGCTTTGCCATCCGCCCCTTTCCCAATCTGGCCCTGCTCTATCGCTGGTGACCCCTCTAACCATCACCAGCTAAAGATGCGGTTGTCGGTCATGCCGGTACAGGCGTCGATGACCAGCCAGACCCCGGCGCTGGCAAACTGGCCGAGAATAGCCCCCATGAAAAACGGGCGGGCGGCGCGAAAGCCGCGCGGCCCCCAGTACTTGAGGGCGATGGCCTTGCAAAGCCACGCCAAAAAAATCGAAAACCAAGAGTGACTCATCAGCCAGAGGCCGGCGATGGGGAAGCCGATGGGGTGTAGAGGCCACCAGGTCAGGTAGTGCCGGGCCAGCATTAGGCCGCCCATGATCGCCGCTCCGAGCCCGGTGGAAAACCAGCCTTCCCAACTAGGCCCGGTGGGGTTGAGCAAGAGGCGGGCGACAAAGCTCTCAAAGGGTGCGCGGGCACCGCCGCCAAAAAACCAGCGGTTGAGGTTGATGCCGCCATAGCGGTAGGACAAATCGAGGATTGCCCACATCGAGCTAACCATGCTGATCAGCACCGCGAGCATCAGGGCCCAAAAGAAGGGACGATGGCGGCCCTGCTGGCCATCGAGCAGCTTGAGGGCGTGGGCGGCCGAGGCCATAACTACGACGCGCAATTCGGTGGCCCAAGTAAAGGAGAAGCCGAGCGCGGTAAGGCCGGTTTCGCCGATGGCGGCCGTGCCAATTCCGGTGGCGACGAAGCTCTGCGGCATCATCGGGGTGCGCGCTTCGGGCACCCCACTCTCGGCGACGATGCGGGTCAGGGCCACGAAAATGGCAAAGGCACTGAGCAGGAAGAGCAGGGCCACCAGCGGCGGCATACCGCTCAGATAGAGCCAAACCCCGGCAAAACCCAAGCTCGCTAGGGCGCCGCCGACCGCGACGCGATAGGAGAGGATCTCGTCGGAGTCATCGACATCCGCAGCCTTGAAAAACGCCTTGCGGCACACATCCTTGAGGTGCCCGCGCCCTACCCACAGCGTGAGCACGACTAGCGCGATCAGGGCTCCCATTTCTTGGTGGGCAATCGCCGGTGGGTTGACGCTAAAAGTGTCTAACGCCTCGCCAGAGGCGACGCCGAGCACACCGTAGAGTCCCTTTTGCACATTGACCAGCACGTTGCAAAACCACAGGCTGAAGGCGATGTCGAGATTGATCAGATAGGCAAAGCCGAGGACCGGAAAGCTGAGCACCACCGGCAGATGCACGCTGTCGCGGAAAAGGCCAATGCTCGAGGAAAGCTGGATTTGCGGAAAGACGTGGAAGTAGTTGTGGAAGGCGTTGGTCGAAGAGATCAGGCAGGGAATGGCAAAGCCAATCCACAAGCTCGCGCTTTTGAAGAACGGCGGCAGCCGACTTTCGTCGCTGTGGCTCACCATGTCGAGCGGCAGTTGGGCGAGTGGATAGATGAGTTTTTCGCGCTCGATCCACTGGCGACGGAGGACGACGGCGACGCAGATCATGGCGAAGTAGATGGCGACAATGAGGACACTCCATCCGAGCAAGGGGAGCAGCCAAACGTCCCAGGGCATTGGTGCGCCCGTGGGCAGGCCCTCGTAGAAGTGCTTGATGGCGTACTCGTCGTTGGGCACCAAAAAGTCGCGGATGTAGGGGTGGAACAGGTCGTCCCAGCGATTTTCCGGGGTGGCAAAGTAGCGCCAAGACCCCATGATCGGCAAAAGGTATTCAGAGAGGCCGCAGGTGGTAATCGCCGAGGCGATGAGCATCATGCTGTAGATCAGCAGCAACTCGGCGCGGGCGAGGCCGCCGTTGGGGAAGACGCATTTGTACAGGGCGTTGAATACGCCTACTAAGAAGAAAAACAGGAAGAGTGCCCCAGGAGTGGAAAAATCCTGAGTCATATACGAGCCGCGCAGGACCATGTTGCAATAGGGAGCCCCGGCGGCGAGGACCGCGGCGCAGAGCGCACCCCAGAAGAAGGCCCTAAAGGTGTACCCGGAGCGAGCAGGCATGGTCCTACTTCCCTTTTCGACGATGTGCAAAAGAAGGCTGCATCTATGCGGGGTAGGATGTAGAGACAGCAGGTAAAAACTAGGCCCGGTCTCACCCTGAACACCCAACAAATTCGCCAAACGCCGCTAGTTTGGCGACCTTCCACTAAATCTGGTCCTATCAATACGGAGCCAATGCAATGAGCGGTGCCCTAGGAATTCTCATCGAGCCCGACGTCCAAGCCCCGATGCGCGACGGCGTGCGCTTGGCGGCCCATGTATTCCGCCCCGACGCCGCTGGCCGGTTCCCCGCAATCCTGCTGCGCACCCCCTACGACCGCCCAAAGTCCGGGTTTGAACGATACGTGCGCGCCGGATACGCCGTGGTCTCTATGGATTCGCGCGGCCGCTACGGCTCCGAAGGCGACTGGGTGCCTTTCACCCAAGAGCACACCGGCGACGCCGAGGACGGCTACGACTCGGTGGAGTGGCTGGCGGCACAGCCGTGGTGCGACGGCAAGGTCGGCACCCTGGGGGCCTCGTATAACGCTTGGATGCAGTGGCAACTAGCCAAGCTGCGGCCCCCACATCTGGTGGCGATGTGCGCGTACACCATCCCACTGGAGTTGACCCAAGTCGATTGGCCGGGCGGGTTCCGGCCGGGGCGGCGCATCAAGTGGTGGCTCACCTCTATGGCACCAGACTTGCGCCGCCGCCACGGACTACCGCCGCCCCACACGCCAGAGCAAGCGCGGCAGGAGTGGGAGGACCACTGGATTGGCTACTTGCCGTGGCTCGACTTCCCCCGTCAGCTACCGCCGGGCCTAGCCGAGTACGCCAGGGACTGGCTCGAACACCCGAATCGCCGGGCCTGGAAATTCGCCGAGGTACACCAGGAAGTAGCCGTGCCAAACCTCGACTTCAGCGGCTGGTACGACCACTGCAACGGCTCGATGCAGCACCTACCGCTCATGCAGCGCCACGGCCGCACCGAGCGGGCGCGGTCGCAGACAAAACTCATCGCCGGTCCGTGGAATCATCCGAGCCTCGGCCACCGCATCGTAGCCGGATTCGACTTCGGGCCACAGGCCGCGATCGACCTGCCAGACCTGATTATCCGCTGGTTCGACCACTGGCTCAAAGGGATCGACAACGGCGTCAACCGCGAGCCAGCCGTGCGCTACTTTGTGATGGCTGGCCGGCAGGGACAATGGCGCTCGGCCAGCACCTGGCCGCCGCCGGACACCGCGCCCTGTGAGTACCTGTTGAGCAGCGACGGCGACGCCCAGTTTGGCGGTTCCGGCCGGCTGTCAATCAACGCCGGGCACCCCAGTGCCGCGGCCGACTGCTTCTCCTACGATCCGCACAATCCCGTGCCAACGCTGTGGACGCGGGAGTGGTTCACCGGGCCGGCCGACCGCCGCCGGCTAGAAGGGCGCGACGACATTCTCTGCTACCGCTCGGAGCCGCTGACTGACGCCGTGGAGATCGCCGGTCATCCAGAAGTTGTGCTCTTTGTCAGTTCGTCGGCGCCGGACACGGACTTTTTCGCGCGGCTGGTAGATGAGCACCCACCCAGCGGCCCAGCACCGGAGATGTGCTACGGCATGGTACGCGCCCGGCACCGCCATTCCCTCGACGTTGAACAACTGCTGACCCCTGGAGACGTAGTGGAACTCCGCATCCGCATGGGGCCAACCGCCTGCCGCTTTGAGCCGGGCCACCGCATCCGCCTAGAGATCACGTCGAGCGATTTCCCCAACCACGACCGCAACCACAACACCGGCAAAAACGACCTCGCCGACCCCGAGCTGGTCGTGGCGACCAACGCCGTGCATCACTCAGCCGCGCACCCTTCGCGGCTCGTACTGCCTGTCCGCGAGGGCTAAGCCACAAAAGACGCCTCGGTAACTTGCACCGCCCGGCCTTTAGCCGCCCATTTGCGCGATCCTTCGCGCCTCAGAATCGATGAAGGCGGCTACCTCTCAAGAAGCCTGCAACCGCCGCACCCGCGCCGGCGTGTGATCCTCGGCAACCTCCGCCGAGAGAATGCCCAACGAGCGGTCCGCTAGCGGCAGGTCCACGCGGGCAAAACCGTTGCGATGCGATTGGCGCAGGGCGATGGCCACTTCGAGAGCGGCCCGGCCATCGTCGCCCGAGCAGCGCGGGTCCGCTCCGGTCTCAATGGCCCCAACCAGATCCTCGACAATGGTCAAGCCCATGCCCTGTAGGTGCGTCGGATAGGGAAAGGGCACGTACGCCGGTACGCCGCGGCCCCGATTGCCCCCCGGTGCCGTGCGGATGTACTCCATCTGCGTACAATTGGCTATGGAACGGATGCGGCCCTCCGTGCCAATGACGTCGATTTCCCAAGCCGCGACCCCGGTTGGCGTGGCGCGCAGAAAGGCGCGGACGCCATTGTCAAAGACGAGGTAGCCGTTGCCTTGCGGGTCGGTCTCGCCCGCGGCGGCCGCGTCCGATTCCATTTCGCCAAAAACCCACTCAACCTGCCCCCCGGCCATATAGCGCACAATGTCGATGAGGTGGCTGCCGTTGTGCGACAGGCCGCACTGGGCGTAGCCGGTGACTTGGAGGATTTGCCCTAGTTCGCCGCCGTTGATGAGGCGGCGGGCTTGGCCGAAGAACGGGTTCCAGCGGCGGGCGCAATTGATGGCCAAGGCCGTGCCGCGCTGGCGACAGGTTTCGACCATGGCATCGGCTTCCGCCAAGGTCAGAGCGATGGGTTTTTCGGCCCATAAGGCCCTGACGCCAGCGCGGGCGCAGTCTTGGACGATTGGCGAGCGAATGCGAGCTGTGGTACACACGCTTACTATATCGAGGTCTTCCCGCGCCAGCATTTGGCGGTAGTCGCTGTAGAGGTGGTCTTGCTCTAAGCCCCAGCGGCGGCCGAAAAGGGCGCGTTGTTCGTCGTGCGGATCGGCTCCGGCCACCAGTTCGGTGTGCGGCGAAGCGCAATACGAAGGGGCGTGGCAATAGGGCAGAAAAATGGACCCGCCTTCGCTCATTTCGTCGTCGAACGTGCTGCCCATGCGGCCCAAGCCGATAACCGCGGCGCGATACGTAGTCATGGTTTCCTCCGGCGTTTTGCAGTGGTCAGTTTCACAAATAGGAGTACGTCGCTGCTGGATCGTAGCCCGGCAGCAGCGCGTCGTGGGGTTGGCCGGCAATCAAGCGCGTACCGTCGGCAAAACCTTCGGGTCGGTCTTGGAGGATTGCGCTGAGGCGCACGCGCCAAGGTTCCATCCTAGTGTCAGCGTCGGGCGTACGCGACAGGTCGCGCATTTCTTGGGGGTCTTGATCCAAGTCGAAAAGATGTTCGCGGCCCGTTTGCGAATACCAGATGTACTTGCAGTACCCGTCGGTGAGATAGTGATTGCCGTGGTCGCGGGCGTAACAGCCAGCGTGTTCGCCGTGGAGAAACTCCCGCACGCCGGTCGCGTCGCCCTGCATGACCGGCAGGAGGCTTTTGCCGGTGCAAGTATCGGGTATGTCGATGCCAGCCGCCGCGAGTATGGTCGGCATGATGTCTTGGATGCCGACCGGACTTTGGCAAACGACCTCTGCGGGATAGTCCCAATTTTTGGGCGCACGCATGAAAAATGGAACGCGCGCCGACGCTTCGTAGGGCCAAGTTTTGCGAAAGAGGTTGTGGTCGCCCAGCATTTCGCCGTGGTCGGAGGTGAAGATGACCAAGCAGTTGTCGAGCCCGCCGGTAAACTGGATGAGGCGACCGAGCTGGTCGTCGATAAAGTTGATCATGCCGTAATAAGCGGCGCGACCACAGCGCATGTCGTGCTCGTTGAGACGAATTTCCCACGCATTGGGATTGAGCCCTTTTTCGGGGCCAGCGAAGGCGAGTGCCCAGTCGCCGACCCATGGATCGGGCAGGCGGCGGTGGATGTAGCGGTCGTAATAAGGGGCGGGGCAGGGGGACAGGTCGCGATTGTGGAGAGGAATTGCCGATGGAGGGGGGGGAAGCCGTGTGGCGGGGGCAACGAGGGGGAGGGCCCTGCGCTGGCGCGGAAAAAGGGCTCAATCACAATGCGTGGGAAATTCGTCTCAACGAGCACGACATGCG
>RKRN01000184.1 GCA_007571365.1 Candidatus Latescibacterota bacterium | reverse complement strand
CTCCCCAACTAGCCCACCCCATCGTCTCCAAAGGAGTCTCAATCGTGAAAATCGGCCTCTACGCCTCCATGTTCGGCAAAGACGATCCGCCCACCCTGCAAAGTATCGAAAGCTACATCAATCACGCCTACGACCTCCGCCTCGACTTGATCGACTTCCGCCGCGACCGCGGCTTTAGCTCCGAAGACGCCGACTATCTCATCAAGACCAAGCTCGCCTGCATCGAAAAGGGGCTTTCCATCGGCTACTTAGCTTCCGGTGGACACTTCGTCGGCCGCGATGAGGACCTGCGCGCCAAGGTCGCCACCGCCAAGGCCGACATGGACATCGCGCTGATTCTGGGGGCGCCCATGATCCGCCTGTTCTGCGGCCAGCCCCTCACCGACCCGGAGGAGCGCACCCGCGAGATCCGCTGCTTTCAAGAGGTCGCCGACTACGGCCGCGAAATAGGCATCGCCATCGGCTTGCAAAACCACCCCTCCACCGGCGACGACGTCATCCGCATCATCGACGAGACCGACCGGCCCAACTTTAGCTTCCTACTCGACACCGGCCAGTGGTGCGGCTCGCCGGCCCGCAACCGCGGCATTCCCGACCCGGACCACGACATCTACGCCTACATGCAGCAGACCGCCCCTCTAGCCACCCATGTCCGCGCCAAGTTCTACAAGATCGACAGCGGCAAAGAGGAGTGGATCGACTACGAGCGCATCGTCCCCATCCTCGCCGAGGCCGGATACAACGGGCCGCTCTCCGTCGTCTTTGAGGGCCAAGACATCAACGATTGCGACGACAAGGAAGTGGTCCGCTTGGCGGCCGCACACCTGCGAGATTTGGTCTCCCGCCTCTAAGAGGCTGCTTTAAAACCCTCAATGGGTTCCCGTCGAGATGCCATTGGGTCTTTCTCACGCACGGGGAATCCACCGCATACGAACGGCTCAAGCAACGCATCTGGCCGTCGTTCCCGCGCAAGAACGTCACCCCGTGCCCTACACGGAGCGGGAATCCACCGAGGGCGGAGGGCACAAACAATGCCAAGCGGAATCTTAAAACAGCCTCTTAGCAGCCCTCCTGCTCGTCGACGTAAAAAAGGGGAACGGCCAACCAGACCATTCCCCTTTGCCCTGCACCTCGCTTGCCGAACTTAAAACGCGCAGCTCAGCACCACATTGGGCGCCCCCATCCGCGCTCCCGCTTGCAACTTGAGCCGCTTGCCGTACTTAAATCGCACCCGGTCGCGTTTGGTCTCAATTACTTGGATGCCGTGCAAGAAGTCGTAGATCATACTGCCAGCGATGGTAAGCACCCCCAATGCAACCAGCGGACCACCCGCTCCGCCATCGCGCTGGAGTTCGCGCAGGCGGTACTCGGGCATCTCCCCTTCCAGCGAAATGGGAATCTTCTCGTAGCGGCGTTCTCTATCTTGGTCCCCCGCATTGAGTACGAAGACATCAAAGTCAGTGTCTGGAAAATCGCCGTTTTCCCAAAGTGCCGCTCCGGCGACAATCGCGGCGACGCCCGCCAAGCCCGCACCTAAAAGCCATTTCCCAGTTGTAGGCTCTCCGGCGTAAAAGTGCATCATACCCGGCAGTGGGATCGCACTGCGCGTCAAGCCGACGGCGATCCGGCGGTTCATGTCTTGGTATTCCTCGTAGGTCATGTCCTGCGGTATGGGCACTAACGGCGGCTCAGTCAGGACATCCTGCGCCAGAGCCGACGATGGCACGACGAGTGCCAACGCAAGCCCTACTATCCCTAGCGCACATTTTCTCACGGTTGATTCTCCTATTTGGATTGGTGGTTTGCCGAGCTTCGGCAGCGGACGATCCGGCCACTTAGGTCGTCTTATAACACCTGAGTACGGCCATGATGGCACGCTATACACGCTATAGCTATCTCAATCAACTCTACGAACTGGACATCGCCAAAGCCCAAAGGTAGTTTGATAATATCGACTTTTTATTTTTTTACGCAGGGTGGATGGCCACACCGCCCATCTTTAACGCGGAGAATTTTTATGAAGATAGCACGTCTGCTGGGAGTAGGTTGGACCTCGTTGGCTCTGCTGGCCTGCAACGGCCAAGCAGTCAAGAGCGACACCCCGGCCAAAGTGGAGACCGAAGAAGAAAAGGTCCTCTACGCCTTGGGCCTAGCCATCGCGCAAAACACCCTAGAGCCATTCCAAGGTCAGTTCAGCGACGCAGAAATAGCAATGGTCATACAGGGCTTTACCGACGCCGTCAAGGGCGACGAGACCATCGTCTCCCTGCAGGAATTTGGCCCCAAGATCAACCCCATGTTGCAGGAGCGCCTGCAAAAAGTTCAGGCCCAAGCCTCGGCCGAGGGCAAGGCCTTCCGGGAAAAAGCCGCTCAAGAAGAAGGTGCCGTGCAGACGGCTTCTGGCCTCATCTTCAAAGAACTGAAGGCTGGCACCGGGGTCTCGCCCAACGCCACCGACCGGGTCAAAGTCCACTACCACGGCTCGCTGATGGACGGCACTGTCTTCGACAGTTCGGTGGAGCGCGGCGAGCCTGGCACCTTCGCTCTCGATCAGGTGATCAAAGGCTGGACTGAGGGACTGCAAATGATGAAAGTGGGCGGCAAGGCCAAGCTGACCATCGCGCCCGAGTTGGCCTACGGCCCGGAGGGTCGCAGCGGAATTCCGCCCAACGCCACCCTGATTTTTGAGGTCGAACTGCTGGGCATTGAGTGAGGTAGAGCCGGGCGTCGTTAAAGTAGATGGTGCGCTGTTGTCGCATGGCGTATCTCCCTCACATTGGCCGCGTCAGGTGGCACTCACCCTCCGGCCAACCCCTCGTAGGCGTAATGCCAATCCTCCAAATGATTGAGCAACACCCCTGAAGTCCACGTCGGCAGACGCTGCAAGGTGGCGTGTATTTCGGCCTGCTTGGCGGCGTTGTGCTCGCGCTCAACCAGGCGCTGGTTGAAGGCTGCCACCGCTTCCTCCTCAAGGGTGCCCTGCCGCCGCACCCAAGCCTCAAAGTCGAGATAGGTCGGCAGCGTCTGACGGAGAAAGATCAGGGCCGAGTCCTGATCCACTTGCAAGGCCTGCAAACAGCGTTGGTCGAGGCTGCCTTCGGCGCAGTCGGGGTAGTCGGGATGCAGCCAGCCCTTGGCGCGCAGGCAGGTCTTGAGCCAAGTGCGCGGCAGTTGGCAGATGCCCAACGGGCCGCGGTCGAGGCTGCTGAGGGTAGGAGCTACCGGCCCGGGCAGGCCCGGAGCACCGGGAGCGAAGACGCGGCGGTGGAAAAGGTGCCAGTCCTGCAGACAGTTGAGCAGCACGGCCGACACTTCGGTCGTCTCTGCCGGCGACCAGCCTATATCCCCATAGGTCTCGTCGATTTTGGCCGGCATATAGTGGGTGCGCGGCACCAACGACTTGTTCCAGCGCGCGATGCGGTTAGGCTCGTACGTGCCTTCGGCAGTCACCCACTCCTCAAACTGTAGGTAATTAGGCCGCTGGTCCCACAAAAAGCGCAAGGCACTGTCTTGGTTAAGGCGCAGCACCTCCAGCACGTATTTGTCGAGACCGCCGCTGCAAAAGGGATAGTCCGGGTCGAGCTGACCGGCTTGGTGGAGGAGATTTTTCCACCATAGACGCGGTAGCTGGGCCACGCCTAGCGGCCCTTGACAGAGCGTGCTGACCAATGGAATCACAATGGGCTCCTTTCAGGTGGCCGCCAACTCGAACAGCGGCGAGTTCCCCTCAGCGCGGACCCGCAAGCCTTCCACTTCGGCCGCCGTGAGCGGCGCGAGGCGGTCAGCCATGTTCAAAGCCATTTCAAAGAGGGATGCCTCGCCGGGCGGCAGGGCCGCTGTGATGGGCTGCGATAGGGCGAAGCGCAGGGCGAGCTCGGCTAGCACCGGCTCGTCAATGGGATCGTACCAGCATTTGGCGTAGCGTTTGGAGGCTCCTTGGGGCAGGCGCGAGCGGGCCATGGCTTTGAGGGCTAGGCAGGCGGTGCCGCGCTCTTGTGCCTTGGCCACGACTTGGGGGCCGAAGTCGGCTCGGAAGTAATTGACCCAGTTGACCGGAAACAGCACTGAGTCAAAGGGGAAATAGTCCAGCAGTTGCAAGGCGATTTCAGCCGAGTGGGCCGAAAAACCTAGGTAGCGCACTAAGCCTTGATCGCGGGCCTCCACCAACGCCGCCAAGGCTCCGCCGGGGGCAGTGGCCACGGCGAAATCCTCATCCGTGGTCATGGCGTGCAATTGGTACAGGTCGAAGTGATCAGTGCGCATGGTCTTGAGCGATTGGCGCAACTCAGCGGCGGCCCCGGCCCGCGTACGCTGAGTGGTTTTGCAGGCCAAGAATACATCGCTGCGATACGGTTCCATGGCCGGTCCCAGCCGCTCCTCGGCGTTGCCATAGCTCGGGGCCACGTCGAAGTAATTGACGCCGCGCTCCACGGCTTGCCCTACCAAGCGGGCGGCCTCAGCCGCTGCCACTTGGCTGACGACGATGCCGCCAAAGCCGATTACAGAAAGGTGTTCACCTGTGGTGCCGTAGGGACGTCGCTGCATGAATATGCTCCTATTGTTAGTGAAACAGATGCGCTATGGTCGGGAACCTACTCAAACACCCTTTCGCCGCGCTTGTGTCCTTCAATGTAATCCCAATCCAGTGCCACACCCAAACCCGGCCCCTGCGGCACGGGCACGTGGCCTTGGGCATCGACGTTTTCCAACTCGTCGGTGAATTCGGGGGGATAAACGGGCGGCTTGGTGTTTTTGACGAGGGGATGGAGCAGGCCCAGTTCGTAGTAGTTGGTGTTGCGGATGGCGGCAATGCAGTGGCGGTGCGCCAAGCCGCCACCGTGGAATTCGCAGTCGAGACCAAAGCCCTCGGCCGCGTGGGCGACCTTCATCGCGCCCGTGATGCCGCCGTCTTCAAACGTGCCGACGCGAACGAAGTCCGTGCCGCCGTGTGCAATGAAGTCCACGTGCTGTTCGAGACCAAAGATGTGCTCGGTCTGCAAAAGCGGCGTCTTGAGCAACTCGCGCAATTTCTTATGAGCAAAAATCGACACACCGCCGTCCTTATACGGATCCTCCAGCCAGAAGTAAGCGGCCTCGTCGCAAGCGCGGCCCACGCGCAGGGCATCCGCCCACGTCTCGTATTCGCAGGCCGGGTCGATCATCAAGTCCATCCGGGTGCCCACGCGCTCGCCCACTGCGAGCACATTGGCCACCTCGCGGGCGATGGGAGCGTTGCCCCAGCCGTGAATCTTGAACGCGGGGTAGCCTATTTCCACGCACTGCTCAGCAAAGTCGGCAAAGGCTTCCGGCGTGCTTAGGCCGCCGTTTTCGTCGCCGTGGTAGGTCGAAGCATAGGCGGGGATGGTCTTTTTCCAGCCGCCCAAAAGCTGCCAGATCGGCGCGTCGTACACCTTGCCGGCAAAATCCCACAGTGCCACGTCAGCGGCGCAGATGTCGGTGCGGGCCGAGTGGCGCAAACCGCGCTTGATATCGTTGTAAATCCGCTCGCGGGCAAACGGATTGCGGCCGAGTAGGTAGCGGGCGACGTTTTCGGGTACGGGCGGGCCGAGGCATTCGCCAGTGACGCCAATGCTGGTGTGGATGCACACCACGCAGGGTGTCAGCGACAGCGTCGCGCCCTGCTGGTAAACCTGATTAAAACCGTTGTAGTCGGTGCCCATGTTTTCGATCTGATGGGCAAAGTGGATATTTTCGATCTTGGTGATTTTGGGGTCGGACATGAAGTTCCGTTCCTTATCGAGAAAAGAGAATCAGCAAAAGGGGTTTGGCATTTGATCCCACGTTTTGTTGTCCAGCATACGGCCTGTCTTTTTCTTAAATACGCCACCCCATTGTTTAAAAAAGAACGGCACATCACTCCGCAGACAGAGGTCGCGGATGGATCGCACCCAGTCGGCTTCCATCGGGCGGGCACCCGGCCCAGATTCACCGCCGACGATAACCCAGTCAATATCCGTCAAGTCTATATCACACAAAGGGCCGAGCAGGGGTTCGAGAGACAGAAACTTCGTCTTTGCCCCAGTCTCCTTGAGCCGTGCCATCCGCCCCAACCATCTTGAAGATTCAATACTTGTGCCGAGCCAGATATTCGGCGTCCAGTTCAGCCTTCCATCTAGCCGCGCAACTCGATCCGGACGTTTGGTAAGCACTTGGAACGTATGCTGAGACGCCTCATTCATGGTTGCAAATACCGATTCTATAAAGGCCGAGGGAACGGACTTGTGGAATAGATCGGACATGGAATTGACGAATACTAGACTAGGCTTCTTCCAGCTAATCGGCTCGCGCAAGGATTCTGGGTGAACCGTAACCGCAAAGCCGTATTTGTATTTTTTAGCTCCCATCGCTTGCAGTCTTTGCGACATCCTTTCGGCATAGCAATGCTTGCAGCCATGGCTGATCTTCGTGCAACCGGTCACCGGATTCCACGTAGTCTCGGTCCATTCGATTTTAGAGCGCGTGGACATATTTACAGGTCCTTAAGAATATATTCCGCTATACGCTTTGCGGGGCCGATTCCATTCGGGTTCCCAACACAAAACAGAAACTCAAACAACGCTGAATTATTTGAGTTCTTTAGCGTTCGGGATCTATTGAGGAATCTGTCGTCAAACAATTGGGCCAGTTTGTTCTTGTATATGCTAATCAGTCCATTGATCCCTTCTTGTCGCTGCTGTTGTTCACCCCCAAATAAGCTGAGTTGAGGATCAATGCTGTACAGGCCTCTCCAACTTTCATCGCCGTAGATGCGATTCAAACGATTGACCCACTTTGGAGAGATGCTATCTGGCTCTCGCTCCCGAGGCAACATCCGTGCGATTGCCGATGTGGGAAAAAGTATCCAAGTATCCAAGGCTTTGTATGAGGCTATCTTTTCGATTGTCGCCCACTCTACTTCTGTGGCAAATGGATCGAGGAATAGAACACCCCGACAGCGTCGCCAGTCTTTCTGCAAGTTCTGCAAAAAATTGTTGGCATCCTCGTTTTCTATTTGAATATTTTTGTTATTTCTTTTTAATAATTTTAGTTGTATGCAACGGTCTTGGTCCTTCTCGACAAAAATGTATTCGTCAAATGGCTTGTCATCGATATCCATAGCTGTCTTTGCAGAGCCTTCTATAAATTCTTTTTTTTTCCTTATCAACCAAAGTTAATTCTACTTCCCCTGTACCCGCAAAAGCGTCAATGTAAATCAGATGGAATGGCTGATTTTTCAATGCTGTGGTATAGGCATCCAGGTATTTGTTGAGAATAGCTAGTTTCTCTTTTGTCCATGGCCCTCCAAAACTCGTATCGGCACTTCCCATAGGTTTTATATTCTCACAATTTTCAGGTTCTCGGTTCCACAGTCATTCACGATCTTGAACTACTCGTCTGTGTTCGCATGCCTCGCTTTTAGCATGGTAGTTCCATCTCTATCTGGAAGCTCGAATGTCAATCGAACCGAGTCAACCCCACCTCTGACTAAAACATCACCGTGCCGGCGGTGAGACTTGAGCTAGGATCGGCAGCGCAGCGTAACGCGCAAGAACCACTGAATTTTCAGGTCGCAGCCGCGTCTGATCCCAAAATCTCGGCGTTGACATAAGCACGAAAAACTTCCGCCTCCGTAAAGCACCTATACCCAGCCGCGCTGGCCACCGAGAGCACTTCAGCCGGTTCGTTCAGCAGAACCGCCACCGGAACACTCAGTTCAGGTTGAGGACCGTCAGGCCAAGCGAGATCGAGTATGGCGAGTTGGATGCCGGTAGTCTCATCGGACAGGTCGAAACTGATCTGGCCCCGTGGCAGTCCTTCTCCTTCTATCCAGTCGTTGATGGTCTCAAGCTTTTCTTCTTCCTTTTCAGTGGAGATACTACCGAGCGGTACTTCAGCGTTGGCAACAGTGCCAGCCGCAACCGGGCCCGTCGCAGTTACCTTCGCTGAAGTATCCAGCCACTCAGTATCGCCGTGCAGAAGTTGCGCGAACCGATGATTTGCTTCTCTGGCCAAAATCTTCCTTCGCGCCGCAAGAAAGTCGGAATAATTTTCGATTTTCCAGAGGTTGTGGTCGTCGGTCTTCACTGGCTGGTAAAACTCAAAGACCTCTTCCTCTAAGTGAAACTGAAGTCCGGTAAATCTCGACTCGTTGCCGTCGAAGAACTTCGGTGGACGACCACGCATCACGCCGTACAACGAGGTCACGCGCTGCTGGCCGTCAAGCAGCAACTTCACGGTTCCAGCCGCTAGCAGACCTTCACCCCGATGCGCTGCCCCCTCGGTCGCCCAGACCAGCAGGCCGCCGACCGGGTGTCACTGGTAGAGGGAGTGAAAGAGCCCGCGCACCTGCTCGCGACTCCAGACATAGCCGCGCTGAAATTCGGGCAAGGCCATATGGCCAGAGTCAATGTGGTCAAGAATGGTCGAGATTTTCATATCAGCTCCTGTTATCTTCTGAAAAATTCGTGCAAACAATAAATGCCGTACAGCGTACACAGCCTTATAGACGCTTCAATTTATAGAAGTGGGTGCAGGCGGCGTGGCGGTTTTCAGTTCCCTACCGGCTCCTCTCAGGCAAAAACCGTCAGGCGGGCGGGATTGACGGCCCATAGTTCCGCTGGGTCGTAAACACGCTATTAATACGGCGTGTGTTTGGTCGTGATGGGGCACCAGCGGGCAGCAGACAAATAGTCGAACAAAATCTCCGTCGCCTCCGGTGTACCAATGCGCTCCAAGGTCTTAGCCGCTTTGGCACTGACGTAGCGATTCGGGTCGTTTAGAGCGGCCACCACCGCTGGCTGCACCGCTTCGGCGGCCGGGCCCAGCCGCGCCAAGCCCAAGGCGGCATTGCGCCGCACCCATTCGTCGTCGTCGCGCAAAACTTCAGCTAGTTCCTCCAGCACCGCCGACGGCAAGGTGGCCATGGCCCCCAAGGCTTCGGCGGCGTGGCCCCGCACTTGGTCCGAGGCATCGCCCAACGCCCGCTGCAATGCCGACACGGCCGGGGCACCTGCCCGCCCCATATCGCCCAAACTATCGACCGCAGCTAGCCGCACGGCTGAGTTGTCATCCGCGCAGGCTTGCGCGAGACCCTCAACCGCAGCCGGGCCAGCCGCCGCCAAACCGTAGCCAGCATTGCGCCGCACGGGTTCCGACCCTTGGCGCAAACAGTCCATAAGCGGCCCCACGGCTGGCTCCCCAGCGCGGCCAAGGGCATAGGCCGCCGCTTGACTCGCCGCCTCGGAATCGCCCCTCAGCTCCTGCAGCAGCGCCGCCTGCTCACCGTCGGCAACAAGGCCCGCGGATGGGCCGCCGTACCACTCCCACATACTGTGCCAGATGGGTGCCTCGGCGTGTCCGTTCCCGTCCCAAGGATCCCCGCTCGCAGCCCAACTAGGCCCGTTTGGCTCTTCGAGGCGCACGAAGAGGAATTTGACCATATAGCGAGCCTGCTTGGTGCTATTGGGCGTGGCTCGGTGCCACAGGTCGTAGTGGACAATGCCGACCGTTCCGGCCTCCCCAACGAGCGCAATTTCTCGCTCCTCATCCCCTTGGTCGAGGTGGTTGCGGTAGTGGCTGCCGGGGACTACGCCCGTGGGGCCGCGCTCGGCCGGCGTGTCCTGCGGATAGTAAAAAGCCATCGCCCAGCGCAGCCGGTGGTGCCGCCGACTCCAGCTATCCTTGTGCAGCCGCTGCCCCTCCGAACTCGGCTTGTTGAAATGGCAGAACCGGTGCGGATGCAAATAGTACCCCGGCCCCAAAATACTGGTCAGCGCCCCGGCCACTTGGGGCTGGTCAAATACCTGCTGCAAGTCGGGGATGCGGGGCAACAGGTTGTTGCCCGGATTGCCTTCGGTAGTCAAGACTTCCTCTATTTGCCGATAAACGGATTGGTGAAATTCCGCGGGCAAATCCGTTTTGACCACGGTATAGCCGTCGGCGATGAAAGACTGCATGCGGCTATCGTCCAGCAAGATTGAGTCGGTACGCATAGCAACGCTCCTCTTAGGGAGTGAGAGCTTCACCCGGCACCCGGTTCCAAGGCACGGGTGCGGCGGCCCCTTCATAGGTGGGCAGGAGATCGGCCACCCGTGCTCTATCTTCGTTGCCCCAACCAACCCATTGGCGGGGGCGGGCGATGGCAGCGCGGAGGCCGTCGGAGAGCAGGTCGAAGTACGGGAAATACCACAGGGTAATGACGGTGCGGCGCTGGGCCGATTTGTTGGCATGAGCCGAGTGCAACAGCCGCGCGTCGCCGATGACCACATCGCCCGCCGCCACCGGTACATCCACCTCTTCGGGAATCGACTGATAGGCCGGATGGTCCGGGTCGGCCACGCGGCGCAGCTGGTCGGTGTGGGCGTTGGGCACCTCGTCGTGCATGCGGTGACGCTTCAGATGCGAGCCGCGCAATAGGCGTAGGCAACCGTTGTGGGGCGTGGTATCGACGAGGTAGTACATCAGGAAAAGCTGTTGGGGCAGGGGGGTATAACTCGAAGGATCGTCCCAGCCCCACCAGTCCTGATGCCAGAACAGTGCCGGGCTGTTGGGCGGTTTGCTGATGACGTAGCCGGACATCCACCGAGGGCGCAGAAAGCCCAAGGTTTTGAGGGCAGCGCGGGCAGGTGGGTAGGCGACGAGTTCGGCGAAAATAGGGTGGACGCCGACATCGATCATGCTGCCGGTGGAGCGCTGCTGAGCGCGGTTTGCTTGGCTTTGAGCGTCGAGGAGTTGGTCGGTAACTTGGCGCAGACGATGGAGAATGTCGGCGTTGAGGACGCTTCTTACTAAGCAGTAGCCGTCGCGGATGAGCTGGTCGAAGTTGTCTTTAGGGCTGGACATCGGCGGCATTCCGGTTGGTTATTATAGTAGCCGACGTAAGATATGCGTCAAGCACTGTCCAGAAAAACCACCTCTACTACACTAGAATGAGTCGTGTTATGAAATCAACGAAGGAGTACGTTGCTTACACGCTTCTAGCCACATCGATTCTTTTTTTTCGATCTACACTCGAGGCCCAAGTTGGCATAGAGGTCGAAATTCTACCTTGGCCCTTAGCGTCTAAAGCGGCAGTTAGTATCACCTTTGACGACGCCTATAGATCCCATGTTAGCCGGGCAATGCCTCTTTTGGAAAACTACGGGTTTCGCGGCACGTTCTTTTTAATTATCGACAAGTTATTCCGCCGGGGTAAATACATAAACCACAGACCTTCCGCTCCTATCTCTGCGTGGCAAGCCGCCGCTGCCAGGGGACATGAAATGGCTAGTCACACTGTTACTCACGTACCTTTGGATACAATAGAAGTCCGTCAAATGAGGGCTGAACTCATCAATTCTAAAGCCATACTAGATTCGTTATTTTTAGGCGAACCGGTCGCCAGCTTAGCCTACCCATTTTCTCGAACCAATACCGCCATCGCCGAAGAGGCCCGCTTGATCTACCAGAGCGGTAGGGTCGGACCGCCTACGGACGGAAGTGCCGTATATAATGATCCGACTACGGTCGATTTGATGTCGTTGAAAGCATTTTTTCCGTGTAGCACAGTTGCACAATGGTATAGCGTAGTCGATCTTACAATCGCTGGCAACGGCTGGCTAGTCGAAGCATTACACCCAATTGACGAACCAGGCTTTTGTCGGGTATCCACCGAGGATTTTGCCGAGCACTTGCATTATCTATCCCAGCAGCGTTCAGCACTATGGGTTGCGCCGGTGAGAGATGTCGTTAGGCGAATTCGGCAGTGGCGCACTGTAGAAATAAAAATAAAAAACATCTCTGAAAAAGTGTATCGACTACGTATCATAGGAGCCCAAAACCACCAGCCCGATTGGCAAGTAGCACTATACTTAAACGACCCTCATCTATGGAGAGTTGAGGAGGAAAATGGACAGATCGTGTCTAGCAACATAGAGGAAAATGCTCTTGTTTTCTCTTGGCCTCAACGGCAGACGAACGACCTGTTGTTCTTGCGACCTAAAGACCAGACCCACATAGATGAATATAGTTGGGGTACGCTGAAACATATTATTCGCAAACGATTGGGGCATTGAGAGACAGTAGGGGCAGGATTTCAAAACGAACTAAAAATGGAGCGTCAGCCTAGTCCCCATGTTTTTGCGAGAAACGACCGGATCGACACCAAGCGTAGATCGGCTGCCGCCAAGTTCAATCAGATGTCCATAGGAAGCTTGCTGATTTTGCTTATTGATTCTGTTGGCAGAGATCGGTGCATCAATTATTGACCACACATAAGTGCTAAACCATGCAACGGCTCCAGTGAGTGCAAGACTCTCATTACGCGGCCTCACCTGATAGAAAAAGCCATCACCTCCAGTTACGTCCTGTGCACCATACTCATAAAGTACCGCACCCCCTATAGCCACTACTAAGTTAGCTATCCCCTTGCGGGGCTCTCCATTGTAAAATTGTCCAACTCCAGGAACCAGAATCGATAGGATACAAGACACCACGGGATTTTTCTCTTGAACCCCAACCTGCCCTCGCATCCTCGTCACTGGTTCCTTGAGTATCTTGGCAACCTCACCCATCGTATAGACGAACACATTCCCGTCTCGCGTCTGTATCTTCAGCGATTCACCCGGAACTTGCTCAATGATAGTCCCGCGAATGAGTCCACCATTCTTCAGGTAAACGACATCTTCCATTTGCTGAGCGAATGCTGGCGAGGCCATTACAAAAATCGCCAAGCATGTAAAGAAAATAAAACACTGCATTTTTTTCTCCTGTTTGGTTACGGCCAATTTTTTCGCCTTTATCGCTTCCTGCAAAGTTCCACTTCTAACCGGCCACCATCTCCCCTTGGCGCGAACGCTCCTGCAAATCATAGAGCGACGAAATGGCGTCCTTGTACCGCGGGATGGGAAAAGAGCGGTCCTCAAAGCGCGCGGCGTGTGGGATCCGGCCGCGCACTAGACGCGCATTGGCTTCGGTCTTGTACGTCATCTCGCCGGTGTAAATCGGAAACGCATCGGCGGCGCGAT
>RKRN01000199.1 GCA_007571365.1 Candidatus Latescibacterota bacterium | reverse complement strand
TTGAAGATGCTGATTAGGTTCATTTCCATATCTCCTTTTGTTACTATAAAGATACGAAAATAAAGGAGATATGTCAAGCCCAAAACGTCTTATTCCGAAAGATAATATCCAGTGGCAACTTGCGTATTCGTACCTAAAATTAGATGAATATGCGAAAGCCGAAAATCTGTTCAGAGTTATTCTTAAACGTCAACCAGATCGTGTCTCTGCCAAACGTAATCTTGCTTTATGTCTATCAAGGCAAGAACGCTACGATGAGGCAGAAGAACTACTCAATCAAATTTTAGCTATTTTTCCATCAGATAGGATGTCTAGTGACTTATTAGACGCTATTCTTAAACGGACAGGCAAGCAAGAACTGCTTGATGAAATTGTGCTCGAAACAGAGTTGTCAGATTATTCAAGTAGTCAAATCAGTGCATTTACTCAATTTTTCTTAGATCGCTGCAATTTCGCAGGAGTGCAGACAGAGTGCGTTCAGTCAAAGACATTCGGGCTTTCAGATATCAGTTCCTTGGAAGATCGAGCGAACCTGTCAAGAGTATACCGGCCATCCGAGAGTGCTGACTATTATCTATCTGCTGCTAAAATTATCTCAATTCTGGATGGTGAGGCTCCTAATAGGTTTCATAGATTTCTCTGCCATTGTTTTGTTTCTAAAGGAGATGATTCTGTCATCAACAACGGTAATCTTGACTCGGTACGCGAATGGTATGCTGAGGGTCTTAGTGTTTATAATGGAGATCGGAGTCGTAAAGAAGACGAACAGGATGTTGACAATGCACTCGTAAGATTTCTGTATTCACGGTTGGGACGTGCTCATATTCCGATGCCGTCTCATACCTCTTCGATTGATCAGGCAATAAACGAGGTAATTCTCCTTGCTGATTCCCAGAGAATATTTGATGACATTACGTATCTCGTTTTCCGGAGTAGATATGCAGCAAACCGTCTGTTAAGGCATCTATATGATCAGCAGGATTTACGAAAGAAGGCTCTACAACATCTCATAAACAAAGGTGTTCATAAAACTGATTCCGATCCATCATGGCAGGATTTTGTTTCTTTATGGGATCAATTGATCGATAGACTTGCTAGTGAGACACGCGATCTCAATCTAAATTTACGCTACTTCAATAACTTTCAATTGACGACGGCTTGGTTAAAACATGCCATTGAGCAGTGCAAAAATATCGTTGACTGCCTAAGATTTGATCTCGATCAAAACCGAATCCGACAGCTACAGGAAATCTTAGAGTCATCCGAGGAAATGTGCAAAGAGAACCAGTTTGAAGCACAGGAACGTTTATGCAATCGGATTATCAACTCTTGCAACGAATCAATTCAAGAAATCGAAAAGAGTCCTACACGCATATCTATCGAGATGCTTTATCCAATTATCAAGAATATTCAAAAAAAAATTAGCGAGTATCTTAAAGAACTCTATGTGACTTCTAAGCCTGAACTCACTTTGAACATGCCTGTTGATTATTATCCTGGTCATCAATCAAGTATTGAGGTAGATATTGTTGTCAAAAACAAATTAGGATGTAGTCCTGCAGAAGGACTCGAACTCATCGTCAAAGAAGATGATGCATCGTTTACACTCTCCAAGTCAGAGATAAAATTGGAAGAGTCTTTGTTGGGCGACAGATCACACAATTTCGCCATTCCATTGCAACTAACAGACCAAGCATTGCAATCAGAGACTTTCTCGCTGTCGGCTTATGCACGGTATCGCACCTCAGCGGATACGACTGAAGAAACGGCCGTCGAAAATTTTACGATAAGACTTTATTCGGAAGATAAGTTTGAGAGAATTGTCAATCCATATAACGAAGGACCAGTTGTTAGCGATCCAGAAATGTTTTATGGGCGAGATCAAATGATCGAAAATATCGCCAATTCTATTCAAGAATATCATACACAAAACAAATGTGTTGTAGTTTATGGGCAGAAGCGGGCGGGCAAATCTTCGATTATGTATCACCTAAGACAGAAACTTCAGGAGCAAAGTCTCATGGTTATAGATTTGGGAAATATTGGAGAATACTTAGATGAACATTCTGGCGTACCGTTTTCATATCAGATTCATTGGTTGATTTTATCTTCACTTGAAGAAGCAATCGAAGATAGAATGAGTGAAGGCTATAGTTCATTGGAAATTTTCTTTCCAAGCGCAACAGATTTCTATGGACATTCAACGCCTTTGATTCTGTTTAAAGAGGTATTTGGTAGCTATCAACGTCTCATATCCCAGCGAGAAGATTGGCGAAATATACAATTGGTACTTTTTATTGACGAATTTTCTTATATTTACGGACAGATCCTCGCGGATTATATCCCCAAATCATTTATGAAAAATTGGAAGGCCTTGATGCAAGCTAACTATTTTAATGCCGTGCTTGTCGGACAAGATGTTATGGAGCGATTTATAGAAACTTATCCGAATGAGTTTGGAACCACACAGAGGGAAAAAGTTACCTACCTCGATAGAGAAGCCGCAGAAAAGTTGATTGATGAACCTATTCGCATCGGTGGACGTCAAGGCGAAAGTCGTTATCGTGAACGACGCGCTGTTGATAGAATTCTTGAACTCACTGCTGGAAGCCCATTTTACATTCAAATGTTCTGCAATCGCTTGGTTGAACATCTAAATCGAAAGAAAGCAGTTTACGTCACGTATTCTTATGTCGAACAGGTAAAAGACGATCTTATGCGAGGGCGAAATGCTCTGGGATCGAGCAATTTCGAGAATTTGTATAATTCAGAAGAAGAGAATAAAAGCAAAGATGAAGATGTACTAAGAATTTTGCGGACTATTGCGCTGCATAGTCAAATGGGGTCGTGTAGCCGAAGTTATATTGAGTGCGAGGACGGCCTACTCGACGAATTGGTTGAACGAGATGTCATAGAGCGACGGGGAGATAATTACACCATCAAGGTCGGTCTTTTCAAAGAATGGCTTCTCGCTCATGGAGAAGGAGGAATCCGGTGACGCAAATTGAAAATCCCTTTGCAGATTACGGCCGCATAGTTCACGGCGACCGCTTTATTGGACGACAAGAGAGTTTGCAGGTTATCGATAGTCGGATTCTCCAACCAAAGGAGCCGGCTAATCTGGCAATTATCGGTCAGCCGCGCAGCGGAAAAAGTAGTCTTGTTTACCAAGCACTCATTGAACGGAAAGCTCAACTTGTAGAGAAATACCTAATTCCAATATGGATAGACCTTTCGACTTATGAGGAGTCGAGGGCTTTTTTTCGTTCCTTAGTCCCCGGCTGCCTAGAAGAACTTGAGGACTTGGATTTGATCGATGAGGGAATTCAGCGTGCAGCGGACCGAGCTAGCGACAGCCAGTTACCATGGAACGAAGAATACCGCAAAATTCAACGTTTCTTTAAAAAAGTCCGTGGAACTGGCTATCGCATACTGCTCATTTTAGACGAGTTTGACAGCACTAGGTATCTTTTTAAGAATAGCATCTCTGACTTTCAAAAACTACGCGAACTATCGTATTCACCCAATCTAGGTGTCACACTGATTACAACTTCTCGGCGAAGTATTAAGACGATCGAATTGCAGGCAGGTGATATTTCTACACTAAGTGGAATTTTTCGTCACCAATACTTGTCGATGTTTGGTGAGGAAGATTTACACATATTTTTTGATCGGCTCTCAGCAGTAGGTGTGGAAGTCTCTGATACGTTAAAAAACGATATACTGTCTTATTGTGGCGGCTACCCATATCTTTTGGATATGCTCGGTTGTGAGGTTGTTGAAATGTGCCAAAAGGGACAAAGAATAGATGTTGAGAAAGCTGTTGCCCAAATTGCCCAAGTCTTATTTGGGCACTATGGTTATATAGTCGATCTCTTAAAAGAAGATGGGAATTTAGGTGGATTGATTCAGATTCTTTTTGGTCCCGTCATTGACGTCAAGCAAGAAATCATCAATGAATTTCTTGGCTACGGGCTAATTCGAGAGTCCAACGATGGCTATACAAAGGATTTTCCAAACATTTCCACGAGTTCCTGCGGCTAATGGAGCGTAAAACTAGCGGTGGCGATCTGTGGCCGATATGGCGGGATACAGAGAAAGCACTACGACAGTTTATTTCGGCTGCCATGTTAGAGAAGTATGGTGAGCGGTGGGTGGAGTGGGTTGAAAAACAGCATAAGGGGCTCCGAGGTATTTTTGAAAAGTGTCGAGACTCACAAAGGGCGGACGAACGCAAATACGGCAACCGCACCTCTCAAAATCTGATTGACTTCACTTATCCTGCCGACCTGTTTAGCATCATCTCCGCAGAGTGGATTGCTTTTAAGGATATTTTAGGTAAAGATAAACGATACTGGAATGAACGCGCAGAATTACTATCTAAAGTTAGAACTCCATTGGCCCATAACCGAGATGAAGTACTTCAAGAATACGAACGCCAAATGGCTGAAGGGTACTGCAATGAAATCCTGACGATTTTAAGGAATACTAATAACTACCAAAATGAAGGAGAATGAATGAGCGGCCAACAAACATATCCAACCTACGCAAGCCTCGGCGTACGCCCCCTGATCAACTGCCGGGGGACGTTCACTATCATCAGCGGCTCGCTGATTCTGCCGCAGGTGCGGCAGGCCATGGTCGAGGCCTCCAAGCACTACGTCCACCTCGACGAGCTGATGGAGGTGGTCGGAGCGCGCCTCGGCGAGTTGATGCAGTGCGAGTGGGGGCTTGTTACCAATGGGTGCGCTGCGGCGTTGTGCCAAGTTACGGCCGCTTGCGTGGCCGGCACCGATCCCAAGAACATGGTGCGGTTGCCCGACACGACGGGCATGAAAAACCAAGTCTTGGTCCAGCCGAGTCACCGCCACGTGTACGATCACGCCGTGCGCATGGTCGGCGTCGAAATAATTGAGGTCGAAACGCTCGCCGACCTAGAGGCGGCCCTGTCGGAGCGCACGGCCATGCTACTAGTGTTTGGCGATGCGGCCGAGCGGGGGCAGATCTCGGTGGCAGATATGGCTGCGGTTGGGCAGCGGCACGGGGTGCCGACGTTTGTCGATGCCGCGGCCGAGCGGCCGGATGCGCCCAACTGGTATCTGGAGCAGGGTGCCGATGCAGTCGCCTATTCGGGCGGCAAGTGTTTGCGCGGGCCGCAGGCGTCGGGTTTGGTCTTGGGCCGCAAGGACCTGTTGCAGGCGGCCTTCCTCAACGGGGCACCGCACCACGCGCTGGGGAGGCCAATGAAGGCGGGCAAGGAAGAAATCATGGGGCTGTTGGCAGCGGTGGAGCAGTGGGTGGTACGCGACCACGCGGCCGAGTGGCGAGAGTGGGAGCGGCGGCTGGAGGTCATCGCCGACGCAGTGAAAAAGTTCCCCTCGGTGGTAACACAGGTCAACCAGCCCGGCCGCTCGAATGTGGCGCCGAACTTGGCGGTGCGCTGGAATCGAGCCCAGCTAGCCCTCAGCGGCCACGAGCTGGCACACCAGCTATCGGCTGGCAAGCCACGCATCGAAGTGCCAGCACACGAAAACGGCTTTGGGATCAATCCGTATATGATGGAGCCGGGCGAGGAAGAGGTTGTGGCGCGGCGGGTGGGGGTGGTTTTATCCGCAGTCTAGTTGAGTCAATTCTTTACTGACGTTGCGCAGTGGCGTTAGCAGCCGTCGGCCCCAGCGGTCGGCGGTGTGCCCGGCGCCGGTCCAACCGTAGGGACAGACCTATGTGTCTGTCCCCAAAAAGACCCGCTGCGTAACATCAATTCTTTAATTCGGTCGCTGGCCGCGGCGCAAGGCTACCGACAGCGGCGGGGTCCCGTCCTTGTTGGGCTTTGAGCTTACCTGGCCGGTGCGCGGGTCCACGCTGTAAATCTGCACGTCCTCGGGCACGTCAAAATCCTTTTCCGCCCGCCCCTCGTGTACTGCAATCATAAAATCCGTCCAGATGGGCACGGCGCCGGTGCCGCCGGTGATTTGCACCCCCTGTGTATCCACCAGCTTATGGGTGCGGCGGTCGTCGAATCCGACCCAGACGCTGGCGGTTAAGTCCGGCGTGAAGCCCGTAAACCAAGCGTCGGTATTGTCGTTGGTCGTGCCAGTCTTGCCGGCGGCCGGCCGCGCAAAACCCAACCGGCGCGCTTGGTGGCCAGTGCCGCGGTCCACAGCTTGGCGCAAAAGGTGGACCATTTGCGCGGCCAAGTCGGGTGTGATGGCTTGGCGGATCTGCGCTTGGTGCGTAAAAATCGGTTGGTCGTTGTCATCGACGATCTGCTCTATCAAGGTCGGCTCAACCTGCAAGCCGTAGTTGGCGAAAGTCCCGTACGCGGCCGCCATTTCCAACACCGTAACCTCGGCCACGCCCAAGGCAATGCTTCTATAAGCCCCTATAGGACCGGCAAAACCCAAGCGGTGCGCTACGTCGACAACGCGACGCGGGCCGACGCGCTCGGAGATTTGGATGGCCGTGGAGTTGGCCGAGCGGACTAAGGCCCACGCCGCCGTCGTCTGCCCCAAGTAGCGCCCGCCGTAGTTGCGCGGTTGCCACTTTTGCCCGTTGACGATATAGGTGCGCCGCTGGTCGTTAAAGACGGTGACTGGGCTTATTTTGCCCGCTTCGAGAGCCGCTAGATAGGCTATCGGCTTAAAGCCGGAGCCGGGCTGGCGGCGGGCGGTGAGCGCCCGGTTGTAGTAGCTGACGAAAATGTCTCGCCCCCCGACCATAGCCAGCACTTTCCCCGTCTGCGATAGGCACACCAACGCGCCTTGGACGTAGGCCGGCCGCTCGGCCATTGACGCGGCCGAATAGGGCTTAAACCCCAGCCGCTCATCCAACTGGACCAGCCCCTTGGTAACCGCTTCTTCGGCCGCCTCTTGCATCGCAATGTCCAAGGTGGTATAGACCTTCAGGCTGCCATAGTGCAGAGCGGCCGGTCCCCACTGCTGGATGATCTCGGCGTTGATCGCTTCGACCCAATAGGGCACCGGGTTGCGAGGCGGGTAGCCGGGGTTGATGATGTCTTCGGCGCGGATAGCAGCGTATTCCCGGCGCGTCTCTGAATCGAGAAAGCCGCTGGCGACGAGCCGGTCGAACACGTGTTGCAGGCGCTCGGTAGCTCGTGCGGGGTGCCGCAAGGGGTTGTACGCGGTCGGGGCGTTGATCTGGCCGATGAGCATGGCGGCGCGGGGCAGACTCAGCGAGTCGGGGGTCGTATCGAAGAAGGTGATCGCGGCGTCGTAAATGCCGTAGGCGTTGGTGCCGTAGAAGACCTCGTTGAGATAAAGCTCTAGGAGGCGATCTTTGTAAGCGGGGTGGCCAGCGTCGTTGGTGTCTGGGTACGAGGAGGCAAAGAAGGCCTCTAGATGCACGGTGAGGAGGGCTTCCGACAGCTTGCGTTCAAAGGTTTTTTGCGGCGAAAAGAACAGGCGCTTGACCAGTTGTTGGGTCAAGGTGCTGCCCCCTCGCGTGATGTTACCCTGGCGTAGGTTGTCGCGTATCGCGCCGACAATGGCCAACAGGTCGATGCCGCGGTGGTGGTAAAAGCGAGCGTCTTCGGTGGCGATGAGTGCTTGTACCACGTGGGGGCTGATGCGTTTGAAGGGCACCCATTGGCGGCTCTGGTTGAAGGTGTAGATGCGCTCGCCAGAGGCCGCGTACATCTCCGTGCCGGGGCGAATACCCAACTCGTGCGGATCGATGGGCAGGCTGGGCAAGGTCGGGGCCATGCGCCAGACGACGTAGCCTGCGCCTAGCCCGGCCGCCAATACCAAGAGCCCGGTCAGGACCGCGCCGATGAGCAGTGCGCGTCTCACAGCCCGAGGCGTTGTTGCACGGGCTGGGTCGGCAGCACGAGTGCTGTGGCCTCGTAGCCCGGCACGAGCGCGTACGCGGCGAATTGGTCGCCCGTGCGCGTCAGGCGCAGTTCAAAGCCGTCGGTGTCGTCCCAAGCCGCCAGTAGGTGCTCGATCTGACCTTGGCGCAGCGAGTCGGTCCGCGCTTGCACGATCTGCGCTAGGGCCGCGCTGACGATGGGTCCGGCATCGCTTTGCGCGAGCTCGGGGTCAGGGCCCAACAGCGGTGCTAGGTGCTCGCGCCAGTAGGCCATATCTTCCTCTTTCATCTTCAGAAAGGTCCAGGCTTCAGGCTCGTCTTTTGCCAGCAGCCACTGGTGGAGCTGGTGGAAAAGCGAGCCGTCCTCTAGGGCTATTTGTGCGCTGACGAGGGCGTGGAGCTGCAATTCCTCACCGGGGACGATGGCTTGGGTTAGCAGGTAGCGACCCTGCTCGTAGATCTGTAGGGAATAGGCGAGTTCGCGCAGGGTCTCTGGGCTGGGCTGGTCAGGTTGGATGGCCGTGTCGCGCCGCACGACCGCAAGAAACGCCGCGTGGCTGCCGTGGTACTGGAGTTGGTAGTGGTTTTGCAAAACCGGCAGCGGGGCTTGGATCGGCGCTAGGGGCGCGTCGGCCAGCGAGTCGGCTAGGGCTAGGCGGGTCTGCCGACTGGCGAGAATGCCCTGCCAAAGCGCACCGCCTGGCTGCCGCTTGGAGTTTTGCTGCATCAGGTATTGGCCGATGTAGTTGGCCGCGTATTGGGTTTGCTGTTCGGCGAAAAAAAGTAGGCCAATCGCGCCCAAAGGCACCAATGCACACGAGGCGAGGCGGCCGAGGCCATGGAGAAAGTATACCATAGCGACACAATAAGTTCGGGACGGCTACTTGTCAAAAGTGCTTGCCCATTTTGGGCGGCTAATGGTACTTTTGGCAGAGAGGCGATTAATCTATCTGGGGAGGTAGAAAACATGAAACGCCTAAAATTTGCATGGATTGTCGTCGCCGTTGGGCTTTGGCACTGCGGCGGCACTGGCGAAAAGGGGACCAGTCCCGGCGCGACCCTTGAGCCGCCGTACGCGCCGCACGCCCTGCGCGTGGAGCGCATCGGCGATGGCGAGATATGGCTCAATTGGCAGGCTGCCGAGGGGCAGAATGAAGTGATCTACGTCGTCTACCGCTCGCTCGGTGGCGACGCGGCCGTGGCCATTGACTCCACGTTTGAGACTCAATTCAAGGATCGCGGTCTAGCCTACGAGCTGGAGTACACCTATCGAATAACCGCGATCAACAGCGGCGGCGAGAGCGAGCCCTCGAATGCCATCAGCGGCCAGCCCCTCAACAGCCTGACCCCGCAGATGCCGACTGCGGTGCGCGCCGTAGCGCATCACCTCGAAGTGCTCGACCGGCTCGACATCGCGCTCAACTGGGCGACAAACGCCGAGACCGATTTGGTTGGCTACCGGATCTATCGCTCGACCGAGCCGAATTTTGCGCCGAGCATCGATCACTTGTTGCGGCAGGTGTCGGTGCCGGGCTTCATCGACGAGGAAGTCGAGGTCGGCACAGTGTACTACTATCGGATTACGGCGGTAGATCGCGGTGCCAAGGAAAGCAAGGCCTCGGCCGAGGTCAGCGACGTCGCGCTGCCTTCGCCGGTGTTGTTGGTCCCGGTCGCCGGGGAAGAGACCGCGGCTCCGTTGACCTTTACTTGGGGCGGCTTGCCCGGGGCGCGGGCCTTCCGGGTGATTGTCACCACCTCGCTGACCAGCGGCGAAGTGTCGGACATACCCTTGACGAGCGATACCACGGCCGTATTTACCGGCCGCATTAAGGATGGGCGCTTGGTCGCGCTCGAACCCGGACAAGTGTACTACTGGAAGGTCGTGGCCAGTACGCACGTCGAGGGGGTTGAGAATTCGGTGAGTCGGGTTGAGAGCTTTAAGATGGCTGAGTAGGATGGACGCAGATATAGACGCCGGGGCCTTGTGCGTGGTCGAGACCTTGCGCCGAGCCGGCTTCCAAGCCCTGCTAGCCGGTGGTTGCGTGCGCGACTTGGCGTTGGGACGCACACCCAAAGACTGGGATGTGGCTACGGATGCCGGGCCAGCCGAGGTGGCCGCGCTCTTTGAGCACACAGTGCCGGTGGGCGCGCAGTTTGGCATATCGCTGGTGGTGTTCGACGAGGTTGCCTACGAGGTAGCGCGCTTTCGCCGCGATGGCCCGTACCGCGATAGCCGCCGTCCCACATCCATTGAGCCAGCCGACGCCCGCGCCGATGCCGCGCGCCGCGACTTTACCATCAACGGCTTGTTCTACGACCCGACAAGCGGTGAACTGCTCG
The DNA here is from genome assembly GCA_007571365.1 of Candidatus Latescibacterota bacterium. Classification (GTDB taxonomy): domain Bacteria; phylum Latescibacterota; class UBA2968; order UBA8231; family UBA8231. The sequence goes on along the minus strand of RKRN01000199.1, from coordinate 2,846 downwards.
ATTACGTCGGGGGGCAGCGCGACCTCCACGCCAAGGTCATCCGCGCCATTGGCGACCCGGCGGCGCGTTTTGCCGAAGACCATCTGCGCCTGTTGCGGGCCGTGCGCTTTGCCGCCCGGCTCGGCTTTGCCATCGACCCGGCGACGTGGGACGCCCTTTGTGCTCAGGCCGAGTCCATTGCCAGCGTCAGTGCCGAGCGCATCCGCGACGAGCTAACCCTGCTGTTGACCGCGGGCGGGGCCGGGTGTGGTTTGCGCCTGTTGGAGCAGTCGGGCCTGCTCCAAGCCGTGCTGCCAGAAGTCGCGGCCCTGCGGGATGTACCGCAAGAGGCTGAATTCCATCCCGAAGGCGACGTGTGGACCCACGTCCAGCTTCTCTTTGAACACCTCGACGAGCCGTCGGCTGAGCTGGCTTGGAGCGCGTTGCTGCACGACATTGGCAAGCCGCCAACGATGGTGCGCGCCGAGCGCATCCGCTTTTACGGCCACGACGCGGTTGGAGCCAGCTTGGCGGCGGCGATCTGCGGACGGCTGCGGATGTCCAACGAAGCGCGGCGGCGCATCTGTACGCTCGTGGCCGACCACATGCGGATAAGCCACGTCCGCCAGATGCGCCCGAGTACGCTTATGCGCCTGTTGCGCGCGCCGCACTTTCCCGAGCTGCTGTTGTTGCACCGTGCCGATTGCTTAGCCAGCCACGGCCAGCTCGACCTGTACGAGTTTTGCCAAGCGCAGTTGGCCGACCGCAAAAAGGAGTGTCTGCGCCCACCGGCTTTGCTCACCGGCGACGACCTCATCGCCTTGGGCTTGGCCCCTGGACCACTGTTTAGGGAAATTCTCACCGCGGTCGAGGATGCCCAGTTGGAAGGGCGACTCGACAGCTACCAATCCGCACTGCGTTTTGTGCAGCGCAAATTCTGCGTTGATCCTGCTGCTTAGGCGACGGGCTGTTGGAACGGCTTTTTAAGAGAGCCCCCGCTCCAATACCTCTAGTACCGGCTGGTGCCCGGCCGGCGACATCAAGTATAGCCCGCTCCAGCCCTCGGCGCGGACTTGACGCACTTGCTCGGCCGCCAATTCGACGCCCGCTTTAGCTTGATCAGCCGGGGCCGCATAGGCAGCTAGTCTGGCAAAAATCGCTTCCGGCACCACCACGCCGGGCACCGCGGCCATGCGCCGGGCCTGTTCCAAGCCCCGCAGCACCATGACCCCCACGACGATCGGCACTTGGGCGCGATAGGGGGTCAAAGCCGCTAGGGCCTGACGGTCAAAGGTCGGCTGGGTCATAACGTAATCGGCTCCCGCGTCGATCTTGTGCGCTAGCCGCTCCCACTCGCGCTGGAGGTCGAGGGCTTCTGGCTCGCAGCCCGTGCCAATGGTAAAATGGGTGCCGGGCTCGCGGTGCGAGCCGAGCGGTTGGCCGCCAAAGTCGAGGCCAGCATTGAGAAAGGCGTGGGTGTAGCGAATCAGGGCGGTGGAGTCGAGGTCAAACACCGCGGTGGAGCGCGGATAGGTCGGGGCCATTTTCGGGGGATCGCCGGTGATGAAGAGGACGTTGTGGATGCGGTTGGCCCAATAGCCGATGAGCCGGCTTTGCAATCCCATGGCGTTGAGGTCGCGGCAGGTGCAGTGGGGAACTAGCTCGAGGAGATCGCGCGTCCAGCGCAAGCGGTGGCGGATGAGCTGAACGAAGTCGCCCGGCGGCATTAGGGGGATACCGCGCGAGCCATCGGTTAGGTCCAGGGCATCGGCCAAGCCCGAGGCGGCCAACTCGGCGACAAAAGCGAGCCGGGCTTTCAGGCCGCCCGTGCCGCGCGGGGGCAGCAACTCGACGCTGACTGCGAATTGGCCGTCGAGCAGCTTGCGCGAGAACGGGCCGTTGCGGCGCTTGGCGGCCATGCCGGTTGGTCGCTGGTCCGGCGTCCTTGCCAAAGGGACGATGCGCTGCCCGGCCGCCAGGCCATGGAGGTAATTGTGCATCTCGTGGATGTGGGGGGGATGGACCTCGCAACAGCCGCCGATCAGGCGCACGCCCTTGTGCGCCATTTCGCGGGCAAAGTGCCCCATGCACTCGGGGTTGACGCCGGTTAGGTAGCGATGGCCCACGCGCCGGAACTCGCCGCCGTTGGGCATGACTGCGAGTTGGACTTGGCCGCCGCGCACGGCTGCACATTCTTGCGCCGCGTTGAGGAAGGCCCGCGCTTCGGCGAGCGCACAGCAGTTGACGCCAACGACAGCGGCGCCCAAGGACGCAGCGGTTTGGACGTATGTTTGGGGTGCTTGCTCCCAGACGCCGTCGCGCTGGTGCAGAGCCATCGCGACGATGACCGGTGCGGGGTTGCCGAGGCTCTGTAAAAGCTCTAAGAGGGCAGCAACCTGATCGAGACAGGTAAAAGTTTCCAACAGTAGGGCATCGACGCCGCTGGCGACGAGGGCCTCGATTTGGGCGCGGTACAGGTCGCTGGCCGGGCGCGGTGCTCGGGCGGTCGGCTGGGGCGGGCCTAGGGAGCCGAGGACGAATAAAGGATCGCTACATTGAGCCTGTTGACGGTATTGGTCTATGGCCTCGCGTGCTAAATGCACGGCCGTCGCGTTGAGCTCGGCGATAGATGCGGCCGCGGGATAGGTCGCGTTGGCGGCAAAGGAATTGCTGGTCAGGCATTGGGCGCCGGCTTGCAGGTATTCGCGGTGGAGCTGGCGGACGAGTGCTGGGCGGGTGAGGTTGAAGGCTTCGTAGAGGTGATTTTGCTCGGAGACGCGGCCGGTAAGGGCGAACAGATAAGAGCCTAAGGCACCATCGGCGAGCAAGGGGCGGCGGTGGAGGGCGGCGAGGAATGGGTGCATGGT
>RKRN01000283.1 GCA_007571365.1 Candidatus Latescibacterota bacterium | reverse complement strand
CCGCAACCCCCGGCCCAGCAACAAGTCGCTGCTCCGGCCGAGTCCAATAATGTCGCTCGTGTTGCCGCACCGAGCTTTGATCAAGTGCGTACTAATTGGGCCGAGCTAGTTAATGCCGTGGGGGCCGCCAAGCGGTCGCTGGCCTCTTTTCTCCATGAGGCGACCTTAGACAGTCTAGAAGGCCACGTGCTCAAGCTGAGCTTTGGTGCCGCCGACCGCTTTGCCATGACCCAAGTGATCAAAAACCGCGAAAGCGTAGAAGAGATAGCTAAGGCAAAATACGGGTGGCGGCTGCGCTTAGAGGCGGTCGCAAAGAAAGGAGAGCAACCGGCCCCGCAGGCGACGAGCCAGCCCGAATTCGACCCCACCCTCCGTTCGGTGCTCGACACTTTTGACGGCGAGTTAGTCTGAGAAATCGCATGGAACCTCTAGCGCTCGAAGATTTGATCGTCGCATTTGCCAAGCTGCCCGGTATCGGTCGCAAGACAGCGCAGCGCTTGGCGCTTTACGTGGTCAAGAGGCCACGCGAGGAAGCCGAGTTGCTCGCTAAGGCCCTTATTGCCGCCAAAGACCAAATCGAACACTGCGGCACCTGCTACAATTTCACCCAAAAGGGCGAGCCCTTGTGCGAAGTCTGCCGAGACACTCGGCGCGACCAGCAGTTCCTCTGCGTGGTGGCCGAAGCCAGCGACGTGTTGGCCTTTGAGATGAGTCAGTTTTACTCTGGAGCGTATCACGTGCTCGGCGGAGTGCTCTCCCCACAAGACGGAGTGCTGCCCGAGGATTTGCACATTGACTCCTTGGTCGAACGCGTGCGTCAGCAGGGCGTCCAAGAGGTAATGCTCGCGCTCAACGCCAATGCCGAGGGCGATGCCACCGCTCACTTTATCGCGCAGCAACTCATGCCGCTGACCAAGGTGTCGAGGCTGGCACGCGGTCTGCCGGTGGGCGCGGACTTGGACTTGGCCGACAGCGTCACTCTTTCGCTGGCCTTTGCCGGCCGATCTTCGCTGTGAGGGAACCATGGACCGGCGCGATATTTTTAATTTGCCCAATGGACTGACTGCGCTCAGGATCGGTTTGACGCCGCTGTTTTTGCTGCTACTGTTCGCCGATACTTGGTATCTGAAAAGCCTGGCCTTCGTCGTCTTCAGCGCAGCCTCGCTGACCGATTTCTACGATGGCAAACTAGCGCGCGCTGGCAACCAAGTAACGCCGCTGGGCCGCTTTTTGGACCCGTTGGCCGACAAGATCTTGGTAACTTCGGCACTCATTGCTTTGGCGTTGGACAAAATGGTCAATTTTTGGCTGGTCTTGCCCATCGTCGGGCGCGACATCCTGATCACGGGCATGCGCCTCTACGGGATATACCGGGGCCGCCCCATGGTCACTTCGCGCTTGGCCAAGTGGAAGACCGCGGTCCAGCTTTTCACGGTTATCTTTATACTCTTCGTCATTGGCCTTGAGGAGGCGATGGGGCGCTTTGCCGCAGGTCATCTCTTTTTTCTCAACGACCAGCTAATCCAGCTTTTGGCCAATGCACTGTTGGCGGGGGTGCTGTTGCTGACGCTGCTGTCGGGTTTTCACTACCTGTTCCGTGCGACTTCTTCCTACAAGGAACCTTGAGCGCGGCGTAGAGGAGCGCGTTTCTTCTGAACCGACTGCTCGCCACGCTCTTTTTCGTCGGCTATGCCCCGTGGGCACCCGGTACGGCTGGCACTGCGTTTGTCGCTTTGTGGTACTGGTTGTTTGTTCCCGCTTTGGGCGTGCTGGAATGGATCGGAGTGCTTTTAGCCGCTTCGGCCCTTGGGGTGTACAGCGCGGGCCGGGTGGCCCCGGAATGGGGCGAGGATCCCGGGCGGGTCGTCATTGACGAGGGGGTGGGCTTTCTCTTTGCAGTGGCATTTTTGCCCCCGAGTGCTGGGGTGGTTATCGCGGGTTTTTTCGTCTTCCGCGCCTTCGATATTGTCAAGCCGCCCCCGGCGCGGCAGCTAGAAGCACTGCCCGGAGGCTGGGGCATTGTGGCCGACGACGTGGTCGCTGGCCTGTACAGCAACGCGGTCATTCGCTCGTGGTCCTACTGGGTTGAGTGGATGGGCTAGAACCGATACCACACTTGAATTGGGGAGATTTTCATGGCGAAAGCGAACGGACACAGGGCAGACGGCAACAAGGCCAAAGCCTTGGAACTGGCAATGTCGCAGATTGAAAAGCAGTACGGCAAGGGGTCGATTATGCGCCTTGGCGACGAAGGCGGAGTCCAAGAGGTGGAAGCGATTTCTACCGGATCGCTGGCTGTAGATGCGGCACTGGGCATCGGCGGCTTGCCCAAGGGGCGGATCGTCGAAATATCCGGTCCAGAAGGGGCGGGCAAGACCATGCTCTCGCTGCACGTCATTCGCGAGGCGCAAAAGCGCGAGGGCACAGCGGCTTTCATCGACGCCGAACACGCCCTCGACGTCAGCTTCGCACGGCGCATTGGCGTCGATGTGGAAAACCTCATCATATCGCAGCCGGATTCGGGCGAGCAGGCTCTCGAAATCGTCGATACCCTGGTGCGCAGCGGTGCTTTCGATATCATCGTGGTGGATTCAGTGGCCGCGCTGGTGCCGCAGGCCGAATTGGAAGGCGACATGGGCGATTCGCATGTGGGCTTGCATGCGCGGCTGATGTCCCAGGCCCTGCGCAAGCTCGCTGGTTCGATCAATCGCTCGCACACTTGTTTGATCTTTCTCAACCAGTTGCGCATGAAAATCGGCGTGATGTTCGGCAACCCGGAGACCACCACCGGCGGACGCGCTCTGCCCTTCTATGCTTCGGTGCGCATCGACATTCGCCGCATCGCTCGCGTCAAAGATGGCGACCTCGACATCGGCAATCGCACGCGGGTCAAGGTCGTCAAAAACAAGGTGGCACCCCCCTTTCGCGAAGCCGAATTCGACCTGATCTTTCACGGCGATCAGATCGGCATTTCTTGGGAGGCCGACCTGATCGATATCGGCGTCGCCAAAGGGCTTGTCGACAAGAGCGGGTCGTGGTTTTCCTATAGTGGCGAGCGACTGGGGCAAGGCCGTGGCAATGCCTGCGCCTTTCTGCGCGACAACGCACCAGTAGCGGCCGAGATCGAGCACAAGCTGCGCGTCGAGTTGGGCCTAAGGCACAACGAGGCCCGCGAGGCCGACGAATAAGTGGACGACCAACTGCAAAAAGCCAAGGACGCGGCCTATCGCTATCTCAGCTATCGGGCGCGGTCCGTAGTGGAGGTACGCGACAAGCTAAGGGAGAAGGAGTTTGCCGCTGAGGTCGTCGCCGAAGTCGTGGCCGACTTGCAGCGCCAGCAGTTGCTCGACGACCGCGAGTTCGCCCGGCGTTGGGTTGAGGCGCGGTTGCCGCGGGCTTGTGGTGTGCGCAAACTAGCCCAAGATCTCAGGCGCAAGGGCGTGGCTGCTGGCGTCGTCGACGAAGTCCTCGCCGAATACGCGCTAGTGCTCAATTCGAGCGAGCGGACGGTCGCGTTGCTGAGCAAGCAGGCTTGGCGCTATCGGGGCTTGGCGCCCGACAAGGCCAAGCGTCGGATGTTGGGCTTTTTGGCCCGGCGTGGTTGCGATGCGGAAATGGCCAGAGCAGCGGTCGAACAGGTATGGCAGGAGTTAGCCCATGAAGTCGAAGGAGATTAGGGAGGCGTTCCTCAGTTTTTTTGCCGGCAAGGGCCACGTGCGCGTACCGAGTGCACCGGTCGTGCCGCAAGACGACCCTACCCTCTATTTTACCAATGCCGGCATGAACCAGTTCAAGGATGTATTCTTGGGCTTGGGGCGGCGCGATTACACCCGAGCGGTGGATACGCAGAAGGTCGTGCGGGTTTCGGGCAAGCACAACGACCTCGACGAAGTCGGCTACAGCCCTTGGCACCACACCTTCTTTGAGATGCTGGGCAACTGGTCTTTTGGCGACTACTTTAAAAAAGAGGCCATTGAGTGGGGCTGGGAGTTAATTACCGAGCACTTTGGCCTAGAAAAGGAGCGGCTGTGGGCAACGGTCTTTGTCGGCGACGACGCAGTAGAAGCCGACGCAGAAGCCGAAGCATTCTGGTACCAATGCACCGACCTGTTGCCGGGCCGCGTCGTGCGCCTGCCGGCCAAGGAAAACTTTTGGGAAATGGGCGAGGCCGGTCCCTGCGGTCCCTGTTCTGAGATCCATTACTATTTGGGCCGCGATTTGGCGGCGCAAGATCGCCGCATGCTCATCGACGACACGGGCGATTTGGTCGAGATCTGGAACTTGGTCTTCATCCAGTATAACCGCAACGAGACCGGAGTGCTGCAACCCCTGCCGGAAAAGCACGTGGATACCGGCATGGGCTTTGAGCGGCTGTGCAGCATCTTGCAGGGAACCGAGAGCAACTACGAGACCGATGTCTTTCAGCCGCTCATTGGCCGCATTGCCGAACGGACGGGCAAAGAGTACGGCGGCGAGCACCGCGTTCCCATGCAGGTCATCGCCGACCACGTCCGTGCGCTCAGCTTCGCCATCGCCGACGGCGCAATGCCCGCCAACGCAGGTCGTGGGTACGTCCTGCGTCGCATCCTGCGCCGCGCCGCGCGCTACGCCCGCCAGCTCGATCAGCACGACCCCTTTATTTTTCAGTTAGTGGGCACGTTGGGCGAAACGATGGGGCATATTTTCCCGGAAGTGGCGGCTAGGCAGGATCTCATCGCCCGAGTCATCCACTCCGAGGAGGAGAGTTTCGGCAAGACCCTCGACCGCGGCTTGGACATTTTCGCGCGGCTTGCTGCCAAGGGGCAGATCACTGGTAGCGATGCCTTCCAACTCTACGACACCTACGGTTTTCCGTTGGACCTGACCGAGTTAATAGCTCGCGAGCAGGGGGTTTCGCTGGTTGAGCGGGAGCAGTTCGATCACGCGCTCGAATCCCAGCGGCAGCGGGCGCGTCAGGCTACTCGCGCACAGTTTAGCGCCACCGAAGGCATCGGCGACCCCTTGGCGGGAACCCATTCGCGCTTCGTCGGCTACGACGAGTTGGAAATCGACGCTCGGGTGGTACAGGCCGACGGAGGCGAAGACAGCCGAGTGTGGCTCGTGCTGGATAGGACCCCTTTCTACGCTGAAGCGGGCGGTCAGGTCGGGGACCGAGGGCGAATTGAGGGCAGCGGTTTTGCCGTTGAAGTCGAAGATGTGCAGAAGGCTCGCGGCGGCATCGTCCACAAAGGTCGCTTAGTGGCAGGTGGGGTCGGGGCATTGACCGGTGCCGTAGTAGCCCGCGTCGATCGCCGAGCTCGCTTGGACGCCGAGCGCAACCATACCGCGACCCATCTGTTACACGAGTCGCTGCGGCGAACCCTCGGCGACCACGTCGGACAGATGGGTTCGCTGGTTGCGCCGGACCGCTTGCGCTTTGACTTTTCGCATTTCGCCGCCGTGGAACCCGAGCCGTTGTGCGAGATCGAGGAGAGGGTCAACGAGCAGATTCGCGCCGATCTGGCAGTGAGCACTTTCCAAGAGGATTTGGAAAAAGCCAAGGCCATGGGGGCGCAGGTGCTCTTTGGCGAAAAATACGAGGATCAGGTCCGGGTGGTGCGGATCGGCGACTTTAGTCTCGAACTGTGCGGCGGCACCCACGTGCGCTCGACCGGCGCGATCGGTGCATTCGATTTGCTTTCCGAAAGCGGCATTGCCGCTGGCGTCCGGCGCAGCGAGGCGTTGACCGGTGCGGGAGCCGAGCGGGCCGCACGTCAGCGGCGGCAGGTGTTGGCGGCTTTGGGGGCCCGGCTCCATGCCGCGCCCGAAGAGTTGGCCGACAAAATCGAAGAGCTCTTGGGGCGCAACCGCCAGTTGGAGCGAACGCTCGACGAACTGCGGCGTCGAGTTGCTGCGCTAGAGGCGACCAATAATTTGCCCGAGGCGCGAGCAGTACAAGGGATAAAGGTCGTGGCGCAACGCACTCAAGTCGAGGATGTGCCCAGCCTGCGGGCCATGGCCGACGGGCTGCGCGAGAGTTTGGGGTCGGGAGTTGGGGTCTTGGGGGCCGCTATCGGCGGCAAGGTTTCCTTTATCGCTGTTGTCTCCGACGATCTGATTGAGGGACGCGGGTTGAAGGCCGGCGACATTGTGCGCGGCGTGGCCCAGCTAGCCGGTGGCTCGGGCGGCGGCAAGGCGCACTTGGCCCAAGCGGGTGGACGCGACCCGGGCAAACTCGACGAGGCGCTAGCGCAAGTGGCGAGCATCGTCGAGCAGCAGCTAAAATAGACGAGCTAATTCGTGACGAGTAGCGTCCTGCAACACCTACTAGATATCCGGCACCGCCGCGGCGCTGGTTACTTGCCCTTGCTAGATCCCGATCGATTGGCTCCAGACGAGTTGGAGGCTCGCGCTCAGCTTTGCGTTGCGGCCGGGGCCGATGCCATTCTCATCGGCACGAGCCTGATGTTCTCGTCGCGCAATGCGGTCTGTTTTGAGCGCGTCCGAGCCAAGGTTGATGTGCCGGTGATCAGCTTTCCCGGCAGCTCGGGCCAAGTGGTGCCGACGGCCGATGCGATTCTCTTTCTGTCGCTGGTCAGCGGACGCAATCCCGAGCTCTTGATCGGCGAGCACGTCAAGGCCGCTCCCTTGATCCGCGAGTACGGGATTGAGACCATCCCGACCGGATATATGCTGGTTGAGTCCGGGACCCTGACCTCAGTGGAATTTATGAGTGATACTCGGCCCATCCCGCGCGACAAGGTCGACATTGCCATGGCCCATGCCTTGGCGGCCGAGTACTTGGGCATGCGGCTTATTTACCTAGAGACCGGCAGCGGCGCGTGTGCGTCCGTGCCCGACGAAATGGTGAGCGCGGTCGCGGATTGCGTATCTGTGCCGGTTATCGTCGGCGGCGGCATCCGCGAACCAGGGGTGGCACAGGACAAGGTGGAGGCCGGGGCGGGCTTTGTGGTCACGGGCAGCGTCGTTGAAGACGATCAGCAGCACTTGTGCGCTCTGAGCCGCGCAGTACACGTAAAAGAACGACAGGAGTAAGCAAGAGGCCATGATTAAAAAAACGGCCACTATCCACAATCCACTAGGTATTCACGCCCGGCCGGCCGCACTCTTGGTGCAGACAGCGGCGCGATTTAAGGCCGAGATTTACCTTTCCAAAGATGACGTTGATGGGGTCAACGGCAAGAGCATCATGGGCGTGATGATGCTGGCCGCCGAGCAAGGGGCCCAAGTTGCGGTCCGGGCCGAAGGCGAAGACGCGGAAGCGGCCGTTGAGGCCATGGTCTCCCTGTTGGAGAGCACATTCGAGGGGCAAACTTGACCGCGACCAGCGAACATAAGGTTTTCGATGGTATATGCGTTTCCCCCGGCATTGGCATTGGCCGGGCTTTCGCATACGACAAGCAGGCTCCGGTTATTGTTCGCCAGCGCGTGGCCCAGCATCTAGTTGGGGAGGAAGTAGATCACTTTCGCAACATACTCCATCAGGCCGGGGACGAAATTCGCCGCATTCGCCGCTGGGTCGCCAGCGAGCAGGGCGAGGAACTGGCGCAGATATTCGATGCCCAGCTCGCTATGCTAGAAGATCCTTCTATAAAAGAGCGCACCGAGAAGTTGATTCGCGCAAAGCACTATTCGGCTGAGCGGGCGTACGCCGAGGAACTAGCGAAAGTCAAAGAGGCCTTCGGCAACATTGAAAACGAATATCTGCGGGCGCGGCTGAGCGACATCGCGGACATTGAAAATCAGGTGTTGATGCGGTTAGCCGGAGGCGAGATCAAAGCACTTGACTCGCTCCGCGCCAACACGATTGTCCTAGCCCACGACTTGTTGCCGTCCGAGATGGTGCGGCTACAGTGCCGCCGAATCAAAGGCGTGGTGCTGGATGCTGGCGGCGCGACTTCGCACACGGCCATCATCGCTCGCTCGTTGCAGCTACCCACAGTCGTCGGCACCGGCGACTGTTCTCAGCAAGTGGCCGATGGCGATTTGGTGGTCGTTGATGGCAACGAAGGCCAAGTCCACCTGCGGCCCAATGCCCTCGGCGAGCGGCACTATCGGGCGCAGCACCGGCGTCAGCTTAGGCGCGAGCGCGATCTAGAGCGGCGGCGGAACTTGCCCGCTGTCACCCGAGACGGGCAGGAAGTCGTCTTGATGGCCAACGTTGATGTGCATACCGAAGTGCAAATGGCTCTCGACTATGGTGCCCGCGGCGTGGGCATGTACCGCACCGAATTCTTGTATCTCAACTACCGCTTGCCCTCTGAGGAAGAGCAGTTTAAGGTCTATTCCACCCTCGTCGAATCGCTGGCCCCGCATCCAGTGGTAATCCGCACCATGGACTTGGGCGGCGACAAGCTATCTCACGTCTTGGAGGTGTCGCCCGAGGCCAACCCCTTCTTGGGGTGGCGCGGCATCCGCATTTGTCTCGATACCCCAGACCTATTCAAGACCCAGTTGCGCGCCCTGCTTAGGGCAGGAGCAAGCGGCGAGGCTCAGATCTTGTTGCCGATGCTATCTAGCCTGAACGAACTACGGCGTATCCGAGTGCTAGTAGAGGAAGCCAAAGACGAGTTGCGGGCGGCGCGGCAGCCCTTTGCCGAGCATTGCAAATTGGGCATCATGGTCGAAGTGCCGTCCGTGGCCTTGATGGCCGATCGCTTTGCCCGCGAAGTAGATTTTTTTAGCCTCGGCACCAACGACCTGACCCAGTACGCATTGGCCGTGGATCGCGGCATGAGCAAAGTGGCTTGGCTCTACGACCCGTTTCACCCGGCGGTCTTGCGCTTGATCAAGATGGTCGCCGACAGTGGCCAGCGCACCAACACGCCTGTGAGCATCTGCGGCGAGATGGCCGGCGATCCCTTGGCTACGACGCTTTTGCTCGGGCTCGGGCTGGCTTGTCTGAGCCTAAGCCCCGGTCTCATCCCGGAAGTCAAGGAAGTCATTCGCGCCATCCGCGCTGAAAAGGCGCGGCAGATCGCCGACGAATGTTTGGCTATGGACACCGGATCTGAGGTGCGGCAGTACTTGGAAGATGCCGTTGGTGGGCACATGCCCTTTTGGCGTCATAGGCATCACAAAGGAGCTTGAGAATACACCATGTCCAACTATCTGTTTACTTCCGAATCCGTGTCCGAAGGGCATCCCGATAAGGTCGCCGACCAGATTTCCGACGCCGTGCTCGACGCCATGCTCGCCGAAGACTCCAATGCACGAGTTGCCTGTGAAACCCTCGTTACCACGGGCCAAGTAGTAGTCGCTGGCGAGGTTAAAAGCGAGGCTCATCTAGACGTTGAAGCCCTCGTCCGGCAGGTCATCGCCGATATTGGTTACTGCGATCCCGAGCAGGGCTTTGACTTCCGCTCATGTTCTATTCTGGTAGCCTTGGACCAGCAGTCGCCCGACATAGCCCAAGGCGTCAACGCCGGCGAGGGGCTGCACAAGGAAGAAGGGGCTGGCGACCAAGGCATGATGTTTGGCTATGCCTGCCGCGAAACCCCCCAGCTCATGCCGCTGCCTATCACCCTCGCGCACGCGCTGATGCAGCACCTGACGCGGCTGCGCAAGAACGAGAAAATTCCCTATCTGCGCCCGGACGCCAAGTCTCAGGTCAGCGTCGAGTACGACGACGGCCAGCCCGTGCGCGTAGGAGCCGTAGTCCTCTCGACCCAACACGCCCCGGCTGCCAGACACGCGCAAATCAAAAAAGACATGATCGAACAGGTCGTAAAAAAAGTAATCCCCGTCCACCTGCTCGACGCCGGCACCCAATACCACATCAATCCCACGGGCCGCTTTGTCATTGGGGGCCCGCACGGCGACTGTGGATTGACGGGCCGCAAGATCATCGTCGATACCTACGGAGGCGCGTGCCCGCACGGCGGCGGTGCCTTTTCCGGCAAAGACCCCAGCAAGGTGGACCGCAGTGCCCACTACATGGCGCGCTACGTGGCCAAGAATGTGGTGGCCGCCGGCTTGGCTGCCCGCTGCCAAGTGCAACTAGCCTATGCCATTGGCGTGGCCGCGCCCGTCTCCGTGCGGGTCGATACCTTGGGTACGGGCGTCGCGCCCGACGAAGAAATCGCCACGGCCGTGGAGAAGGTCTTCAACCTAACCCCCAAGGGCATCGTTGAGGCCCTGCAACTGAGGCGGCCCATCTACCGAAAAACCACCAATTACGGCCACTTTGGGCGCGAGGAGCCAGAGTTCATCTGGGAACGGACCGACAAAGTCGAACCGCTGCGCCAAGCCGTGGGGATCAAATAGATCCTTGAGCGTCCGCTGCCGGTGGTTGAGTGCGCTCCTAGGGGCCAGCGCGTTGACGGCCTGTGAAGTAAACTCCCCCCAAATTCCCAGCACCCATTTCCAGCTCAGCATCCCGGTCGCGGATGATCGGACGACCGTGCAGGACTTGGCCGCCGATCGCGCTAGCTTCTTAAAGATCGACGACGAAGGCTTGCTGGCGGTAGATTTTACCGCGGATTTCAACCACCGCGCGCAAATCGGCGACCGCCTGCGCGTCTTTCCTGTATCCACGGCCTTGGCGGTGCCGATTGGGCCGACTGACGGTGCCATTGCCAAGACCGAGGCCCTCGCTTTTGCCGACAGCCGCATCCAAATCGCGCATGCGGTCATTGCCGCCGGCAGCCTAACTCTCAAGGCGACCAACCAAGCCGCGATCCCCTTGCAGGTCGAGCTGGTGTTGGACGATGTCACAAGGCCGGACGGCACACCCCCGGCCTTTCTCATTGACGCGCTCGCGCCCAATGAGAGCAAGGCGGTGCCCTTTGACTTGGCTGGCAGCGAACTTGCCCCGCAGAATCCCCTCGAATTGCGGTTCTCATACCGAGTGCAGGGCGAGTTTTCAGGGGCCGTTGCTACCGACGAACTGCTGCTAGCAGCGGAGGCCGAAAACTTGCTCCTCAGCCGCGTCGAGGGCGTACTCGACGAGGTCCTGCTGCCGGTTGAGCCGGTCGCCCGCGCAGTCGCTTTTCCCGCGGGTTTGGATCGGATCGCCTTCAGCTCGGTCGCTCTAGAAGTCGGCCTGACGTCGGGCGTTAGCTTCCGCAGCCGCATCGACCTGCACATCGCGGGCACCAACGGCCACGGCGAGCGGGATTCGCTGACGATTGCCGAAACGTTCCAGCGCGGCGATCCAGACCATCCGGTGTCGCTGGCCTTGTCGCTGGCTTCCGCAGAGTTGACCGAGTTTTTCAACCTGCTGCCGACCCAAATCGCGGTTGCGCCGACTGTGCGTATCGGCGATGGCGAATCCGCAGAAGTGATTGACGCTAGGCACTGGGTGCAGATTGACCAAGTGCGCTTTGCCACGCAGGGCCATTTTCAACTGAAAGAAGATACTCGCATTGAGTTTGAGCCGATCTTTCGTCGCTTCCAAGACGACGATGCCCGCCGTCGCATCCACGCCGGCCTCGATAGTGCCGTCGTAGTTACTGCGATTGAAAATCACCTGCCCATCGCCATCCGCGTCAGCCTGTGGGTCGCGCCGCGAGCCGAGGATGTATACGGCCGCGAAGACCTATTCGCCAGCAACGAGGCCAATGGCTATCTGCGGATTCCCAAAGAGGGTTTCTTGGCGGTGGATGCGGGCGAAGTCGGCGCTGAGGGGCGGGTTGTGGCAAGTGCATTCGGCCGCCAACGGATCGCGCTCGCAGACGAAGATGTGCAGGTTTTTCTGCGGGAAGACGGCGTCTATACAGGCATGCTGGTTGAGTTGGACCAGACAGCGGGCGAAGTCGTGATGCGGGCGAGTGATTTCGTCGCCGTAGAAGCTGGGGCGGTGATTTTTATGGAATTCAACGAGGGCTTGGTCAAGTAGGGCACCAGTGCGAGGCAAGGGATTGATTGTTCTAGCGGCCCTGCTCGTTGCCGGGGCCTACAGACCGGTGGCGGCTGTTCCCGGCGACGCTAGCCCGCGGGCCTTGGCCTTGGGCCAAGCTTATACGGCCTTGGCCCGCGGGCCGGAAGCCGTCTTCTGGAATCCGGCGAATTTAGCTCTTGCGAGCAGCCGCAAGTTTTCTTGGGACTTGCTCGGTGCGGGCCTTTGCTTGGTTGCCGAAAACAACAGTTTTTCGGTCGCCACGTACAATGCCCACTTCACGGCCGCCAATGAGAAGGTGTCTCCCAACGGTAGCCCGTACTACATCAGCCTAGTTGAGAAAAAAAAGCTGCTCGCCGACATCCCCGCCGCGGGCCTGCGCGTGAACGGAGACATCGAGCCGACGCTCGCCGCCGGCCTTCCGCTCAACGGGGGCGTGGCCTT
This sequence comes from Candidatus Latescibacterota bacterium, assembly GCA_007571365.1. Lineage (GTDB taxonomy): Bacteria > Latescibacterota > UBA2968 > UBA8231 > UBA8231. Next base: position 26,461 of record RKRN01000283.1, on the reverse strand, counting down.
TGCCATCGGGGATGTGCGCTCGGCCATTGCCGTGGGATTTACCAGCGGAGTCGAGAGCGAAATTCCCAAGGACATGTTGGAGTTGTTCTTTTTTGGCAACGAGTTTGCGGAAGATCGCTTGGCAGCCGGCAAAAGCGAAGGGTACGATGTCAGCGACTGGAATGGATCGGGGTGGGCCGTGGGCACGCTCAATGTCGCTGCTGCGCGGCCGGCGATGCCCGTTCGTCTCGCGCCCTATCTAAGCGAGTTCACCATCGGTAGTACGCTCAAGTTCTCGCTGGGTACCTATGGAGAAATTGTCGAATCCGGCGGCACTGGGCTGGTGGCTCGCGTCGGCGGGGCCGAGGCAGACGCTTGGCTGATTGCCCAGTACGCCCGCATGGGCTTTGGCGTTGGCCTCGACGTTGGCATTGCTGGCCGGAGCAAAAGTCGCAAGACGACCTTCAGCTTTAGTGCGCTCAACTTGCTCGACACATTTTCTTGGCGCCGGGGAGCGCGCCAAGATTCCATTTTCCTCGCGACTAACCAATTGCGCCTCTCCCGCTTCTTGGACGCAGACTCGCGGTCCATTGAGGAAGTATTCGACCACCCGGATTTCGACGGCGACGGCGATCCAGACTTCACCAAGCAGATCAGCCAAAAGCCGTTCTCGCGCTCGCTACCGGCCATGTTGCGGCTCGGGATGGCCTATCAGGCCAAGCCCCAACTAACGGTGGTCGGCAATTGGGACCAGGCGTTCAGCTCTAAGTTTGGGATGCGGACTCGACCGCGGTTGGCTGGTGGGGTCGAGTACTGGCTGGCGGCCTGGTTGCCGACTCGCATTGGCTTGTCGCTGGGCGGGCGGAGCAGCAGCTCGGCCGTTGGCTTTGCCTTTGGCCCGTTTGTGTTGTCGTCCATGCAGATCCGCTTTTTAGAGACCAGTCTCGCCATGCGCGGCGGCCTCTTGCCGGGCATAGCCAAGGGCACCGCCGTTTCTGTAATGTTCTTTCGCTTGAGCCTTGGCTGACAGCTTCCCCAGTCTTTTTTGCCCATTTGCAACGTCTTTAGTGCCACAATGTCCCATTCGACGAGAAAAATGTGTCAAAGAGAGTCGCGTCGGCGCTGGTACGGTATTTGCAATCATTTGGCTAGGCAAAATCGACTTCTGAGAGGAAACTGACATGAATACTAGCAAATTCACCCACAAATTGCAGGAAGCCCTGCAAGAAGCCCAGCACCAAGCCCTGCGCTGCCAGCACGATGCAGTGGATGGCGAGCATCTGCTCTTGGCGTTGCTCGAGCAGGAAGAAGGCGTCCTGCCGCGCATTGTGCGGCGCATGAACCGAGCGGACGAGCGGTTGCGCCCGGCCTTGGTGCATGCGTTAAATAGCCGCTCTCGAGTTTCGGGCAAAGGCGTCGAAATATATGCGACGCGCCGCCTGCAAGAGGTCTTGCGCCAATCCGAGGAAGAAGCCGCTGGCCTAAAGGACGAATACGTTGCGGCTGAGCACTGTGCCTTGGCGTTTATAGCCGAGGGCGAAGGCACGGCCGCCGGCCGCGCCTTGCGCGAGGCTGGCATCACGCGCGAGAGCTTCTTGCAGGCTTTGGCCGAGGTGCGCGGTACCCAGCGCGTACAGAGCGCGACGCCCGAAGCCACTTATGAGGCCCTTGAGCGCTATGGAATCGACTTGGTAGCGCAGGCGCGTACCGGCCGGCTCGACCCGGTGATCGGGCGCGACGAAGAAATCCGCCGCACCATCCGCATCCTCTCGCGCAAGACCAAGAACAACCCGGTGCTCACCGGCGAGCCGGGCGTGGGCAAGACCGCGATCGTCGAGGGCTTGGCGCAGCGCATCGTGCGCGGCGATGTGCCCGAGTGGATGCAGAATCAGACGATCTTCGCGCTGGACCTGGGTGCGCTGATGGCCGGGGCCAAGTACCGGGGCGAGTTTGAGGAGCGGCTCAAGGCCGTGCTCGACGAAATCCGCGCCAGCGAGGGGCGCATCTTGCTCTTTATCGACGAGCTGCACACCATCGTCGGCGCGGGCAAGACCGAAGGGTCGACCGACGCGGGCAATATGCTCAAGCCCATGCTGGCCCGCGGCGAGCTGCACTGCATCGGCGCGACCACGCTCGACGAACATCGCCGGCACATCGAGAAGGACGCTGCGCTGGAGCGGCGTTTCCAGCCGGTGCTAATAGACGCCCCCACAGTAGAGGATTCGATCTCGATCCTACGCGGTTTGCGCGAGCGATTCGAGGTCCACCACGGCGTGCGCATCCAAGACAATGCCTTGGTCGATGCCGTGGTGCTGTCCAACCGCTATATCTCGGACCGCTTCTTGCCAGACAAGGCCATTGACCTAATTGACGAGGCATGTGCCACCGTGCGCACGGAGATCGACTCGGTGCCAACCGAGCTGGACCAGGTGGAGCGCCGGGTCATGCAGTTAGAAATTGAGGAAGCCGCGCTAAAAAAGGAGCAGGACAAAACCAGCGAGGAGCGCCGCAAAAGCCTACGCAAGGAACTGGCCGATCTCAAGGTCCAGGCCGGTGCTCTGCGCGCCCAATGGGAGGAGGAACGCGCATCTCTGGTAGATGAGCGCGCGTTGCGCGAGGAAATTGAGCAGGCGCGGCATCAAATCGAAGAGGCCGAGCGCCAATACGACCTGAACCGCGCCGCCGAACTTAAACACGGAAAACTGCCGGCACTAGAGCGGCAGCTAGCCGCGGCCCAGCAAGCGGTAGCGGATAGTGGCCCGCGGCTTTTGCGCGAGGAAGTTACCCAAGAGGAGGTGGCCGCCATTGTCTCGCGTTGGACCGGCATCCCGCTGCAAAGGCTGAACGAGGGAGAGCGCGAGAAGTTGGTGCGCCTCGACCAGATTTTGCACCAGCGAGTCGTGGGTCAAGACGAGGCCGTGAGCTTGGTAGCCGACGCGGTGATGCGCGCACGCGCTGGCATCAAAGACGAGCAGAAGCCCATCGGCTCCTTTGTCTTCTTAGGACCGACCGGCGTGGGCAAGACCGAACTGGCCAAGGCCCTCGCGCAAGCCCTCTTCGACGCCGAGCAAAACATGGTGCGTTTAGACATGAGCGAGTACATGGAAAAGCACTCGGTGTCCAAGCTGTTGGGCGCACCGCCTGGGTACGTGGGCTACGAAGAGGGCGGCCAGCTAACTGAGGCCGTGCGCCGCAAGCCCTATTCGGTGGTGCTCTTCGACGAGATCGAGAAGGCCCACCCAGACGTTTTTAACGCGCTGTTGCAGCTTTTGGACGACGGGCGGCTCACCGACGCGCAGGGTCGGGTGGTGGATTTTAAGAACGTCGTGGTGATTATGACTTCCAACATTGGGTCGCCGCACTTGGTTGAGGGCCTGACGCCGAAAGGAGCGATCGCCGAGGCGGTGCGCGAGCAGGTCATGGGCGAGTTGCGGGCGCACTTTCGCCCGGAGTTTCTCAACCGGATCGACGATGTGGTGCTCTTCAAGCCGCTGACTTTGGCGGAGATTGAGGAGATCGTCGAGCTGCTGATCGCCGAGTTGCGCCAGCGGCTAGCGGCCAAGCGCATCGAGTTGGTCGTTGCAGCACCAGCGCGCCGGCATATTGCCCACGCTGGTTTCGACCCGGTCTATGGTGCTCGGCCGCTCAAGCGATATTTGCAGCGTGCGCTCGAAACGCGAATCGCTCGCTTGCTGGTGGCTGGCGACATGCCCGAAGGGTCGCGGGTTGAGGTGGTGCTCAACGAGGGCCAATTGGCCGTGCAATACCAGCCGCTGGCAGCGGGAACCGACATTTAGCACTTGTCGTCTTTTTTGTAGAAATTGAGAAATAGCCGTATTTTCACACCCTTTTCAGAGAGGAAATACCATGCGGAAGTTGTGCTTTTCCCTGTTCATTTTAAGCCTCGCAGTGGCTGGCAACGCCCAAGCCAGCGAGAACTTGCAGTTTTTGCGCCAGATGAGCGACGGCTTTGCCGAACTCGCCGCTCAGGTCAAGCCCGGCGTCGTAACGATCTCCACAGAGGGCACCGAGGAAGGCCGCGTATTTGACCTGCCGTGGGGAAGGCCCTTTCGCACTCCCGACCAGCCACGCCGGGGGCAAGGCTCGGGCGTGATTGTCGAGTTTGACGACCAGCAGTACATCCTCACCAACAACCACGTGATTCGCCACGCCGCCGACATCCGCGTAGAAGCGACGGATTCGCGTTTCTTCGCAGCCGAGGTGGTCGGCCGCGATTCGTTGAGCGATGTCGCCGTACTGAAGATTGACGCCGAGGATCTGCTCACCTTGACATTGGGCGACTCAGATCAATTACGCGAGGGCGAGTGGGTGATGGCCATAGGCAATCCTTTGGGCTTTGATCACTCGGTGACGACGGGCACAGTCAGTGCGCTGGGGCGGGAGCGTTTTGGACGTGAATACGGCTCTTTCATCCAGACCGATGCGGCCCTCAATAAGGGCAATAGTGGCGGAGCCTTGGTCAACTTGCGGGGAGAGTTGGTGGGCATCAACACTGCCATCTCTAGCAACGATGGCGGCAATATAGGCATTGGCTTTGCCATTCCGAGTAACTTGGTCAAGCACGTAGCCGAACAGCTTATTAAACACGGTGAGGTGCAGCGCGGCCTGCTCGGCGTGAAGATCAGCGACTTGGAGCCGCTGTTGGCCGAAGCCATGGGTCTGGAAAATACCCAAGGCGTGTTGATCACCAGCGTGAGTCCCGGGCAAGCGGCGGACAAGGCCGGCGTCAAAAGAGATGACATAGTGCTAGAAGTTGATGGCCAGCCCGTCCATAACGCAGTCGATTTGAGGAGTCAGATCGGGCGCACGGCCCCGGGCACGGAGATCGAGTTGCTGGTATTGCGCGATGGCAACAGCAAGCGCATCGAGGTTGAGTTGGAGTCCCTGACTGAGGAAGCATTAGCTACGTCAGCCGGTGCCCGCGATTCCAACGAGGCGCAGGGGCCGTTGGGGATCCGGGTAGAGAACCTGAAAGACGAGTGGACGGAACGCTTGGGATACGAAGATGAATCTGGGGTTCTAATCGTGCGAGTGGACCGAGGCAGCGAGGCGGCAAAGAGGGGTTTGCGCCGTGGGATGCTCATTCAGGAAGTCAACCGCAAACAGGTGGAAACGGTGGGCGACTTTGAGGATGCGTTGGCGGCGATTGCGCCGGGGGATGCGTTTATGATGCAGGTGCTGGGGCAACGAGGGACGCGGCTGATAGGGATGCGGATGCCCGCAAATTGAGTATGCGCTCGCAAGCTATATGGCATCCGGCCGCGTTGGCCGTGTACATCCGTCTTGAATTTCACCTCAACAGCGCAGCAGCTAAAGGGTTGCTGCGCTGTGCTGCGAGTGGGCCGTACGAGGTGTACTTGAACGGCGAGCGCGTGGGTAGGGGCTTGGGGCCAGCGGTGGCCGAAGTGCCGATGTGGGAGCAGTTCGCGTTGGACGCTGCGCTGCGGGAGGGCGAGAATACGCTGTTGGTCTTTGCCATCGGCTGCGGTGCAGCCGACTGGTTTTGCGCGGAGGGCAAAATCGAGCGCAGCGACGGGACCGCGCAAATGCTGTACTCCGGCGCCCCTTGGCAGGTACGGCCAGCCGATGCTTGGGGCGCGGACAGCTATGTGGCCTTGCTGGCACCGGCCGAGTGGGCCAAGGGGCGATTTGCCGGGTGGCGGGAAGCCGCGGTGGTGGACGGAGCCGAGCCGAGGGATTGGTCGCCGTTGCCCGCCGAGGAAAGCAGGGTGTGGGCGCGAGCGGTGGTGGCTTTTGGCGAGGTCGCTAGCGAGGGGGTGCTCGAATGGGTCGCTTCCCCCGACGACATGCAGACTGCCAAATGTGTGCGGCGCGAGTCGCTTCTGCGCGGCGGCAAAACCCACTCCTTAGTGCGGGCTGCAGACCAAGCGCGGGCCGCGTACCTAGTTTTGGACTTCGGGCGGTTGCTTTGCGGATTCCCCCATCTGCGGCTGCGGGGCCGGGCCGGTGCCGTGATTGACCTCGGTTTTGCGCGGTCGGCCGGCGCGGTGGAATCGCGCTTGCGCTACGTGTGCCGCGACGGGTTGCAGGAGTGGAGTGCGCCGCAGTTGACGAGGTGCCGCTACGTAGTGGTGCGGATCGGATCGTGTCCAGAAGACATGGAAATAGACAGCGTCGCCTTGGTGGAGCGGCGCGTAGTCGTCGAGCCGCAGGGGCACTTTACAACCGCGGGTGCAGACTGGGAGCGGCTGTGGCGGACTGGGGAACAAACCTTAGCCGCTAGCCGCCAAGAAGGGTACGCCCTCGGCGAGGAGCGGCTCAACTGGGAGCGGCTCTACGTTTGGGCCATGAACGATTTGTACGCGGTCGGCCGGGTGGACACGGCGTGCGCCGTGCTGGCTGGTAGCGAGGCACCGCTCAACCGAGAACAAGCCTGTTTCTACGCCTTGTTCGTCGAGCTAGTGCAGCGCCACAGCGGCGACCGATGGGCGGCCGAGCGGCTAGCAGACCTAGTGAACAGCTTGCAAACGGCCGAGGCTGAGGGTGCGCTGGCAACCGCTACTGTCGCGCTGCGGGCCGGAGCTTGGCAAGCGGTCGCGGCTTTGTGCCGACGCACTGGCGACCGCCAGCAAGCAGTCCAATGCGAGCGCGCTCATCATCGGGCACGCCAGGCATTACAAGCTGCTTGGCACGAAGAGCAAGGGCTTTTTGCCGAGGCCGCTGAGGCCTGTGATTGCAGCCGCTGGACGAATGCTCTGGTGCTCTACTTTGCTTTGGCCGATCCCAAACAGCAGGTGCGCGTGGCGCGGCTCCTGGCCGATGGCTCGGTGGCCGAAGACGATTTGTGGCAGGCGTTTTTTGTCGCCGGGGCCTTGTGGCAAGCGGGTGCCGACGCGGCGGCCTTGGCTTATGTACAGAAAAAATGGGTCCGCTTGCTGGCGCACCCGGGCCGGACATGGGGGGAGAAGGCTGGGGCGTTGGCCGCACGACCTGGGCCGGAGAGTTTGCTGGCGGCGCACGTACTCGGGGTGGTGCCGAAGGCCGAGGGGATTTTGGCGATTCGGCCGCAGTTGTCCGGGCTTGAACGCGCCGAGGGCGTCGTGCCCACGCCACACGGCGATGTGGAGGTCGCTTGGGGGGCGTATGGCGGCGGCTTTTCCGCGCGCCTTTTGGTGCCGCACGATGGCGAAACGCACCTTGCTGTACCCCGCTGCGACAAGCGCTTCCCGCAAATCGAGATCAACGGCGAGACCGTGTGGCGCAACGAGAAGGCGCACCCCAATTTCCACGTGCAGGAACTAATCAGCGAAGAGGAGCGGTTGGTGATGGTGTTGCGGCGGGCCGGTCAGTACAAGGTTTTGGTAGAGTAGCGGCCATGCTCTACCACGTCTTCGACAAGGCCCCCACAGCCGGGGCACCGCTGCTTTTGCTTTTGCACGGCTATGGCTCCAATGAGGAAGATCTGATGGGCTTGGTGCCGCAGTTGGATGCGCGGCTTATGTGCGTCAGCGCGCGTGCGCCCCGCGCCTTGGATTTCGGCGGCTTTGCATGGTTCCACATCGAAATAGGCCCGCAAGGAGTGCGCTTTGATTTTGCCGAGGCCGCAGAGTCGCTGGGGCAGGTCTTGGCCTTGGTGGATGCGTTGCAGCGCACGTACCGCCCCGCTGGCGTATTCATCGCGGGGTTCAGCCAAGGGGCGAGCATGGCCTTGGCGGCCGCCCTGAAGCAGCCGCGGGCCTTTGCTGGGGCCATTGCACTGAGCGGGGTGTGCGGGCCGGAGATGTTGCCAGAGGATGCGGCGTCAGTGCGGAGCCTGAAGGTGTTTATGTCGCACGGGCGCTTTGATCCGGTCATCCCCATTGCCCAAGCCCGCGCCTCCAGAGATCGGCTGACTCCTCTTGGGTTGGACTTGCTGTACAAAGAATACGATATGCCGCACGCGATTGCTCCGCCGTGTTTGGCGGACTTGGACGCTTGGCTGCGGACGCGATTGGACGCTTTCTAACACAATCGCGAGTGGCGAGGGCGGGGCAAAAATGCTGCAAAATTGCCGTCAAACATTCCAGCCGGCCAGTTCTTGGCGGGCTATGGTTGCCATAGCGTCGAGCCAAGCCGGGTGGTCGTTGAGGCAGGGGACTAAGTGGAACTGTTGGCCGCCGCCGTGGGCAAACAGCTCGGCCCCTTCGCGGCCGATCTCGTCGAGCGTTTCGAGACAATCGGCGGTGAAGCCGGGGCAAATGGCGACTAAGCGGCGCACGCCCTGCCCGCCAAGCCGCGCTAGTACATCTTCGGTATAAGGCTCTAGCCAAGGCTCTTTGCCGAAGCGCGACTGGAAGCCGCCGACCCACTCGTCGTCGTCGAGGCCCAGTGCTGTGGCTAGCTGGCGTGTGGTTTTCTCGCACTGGCGGCGGTAGGGGTCGCCTTCGGCGACGTAGCGCCGGGGAATGCCGTGGAAGGTGATTAGGTAGCGGTCTGGCGTCCAACTGAGGCGGGCGACTGCTTCGGTAACAGACTGTTTGAGCGCGTTGATGTACGCCGGGTGGTCGGCGTAGGGCGGGACGAAGCGCAGCGCCGGCATCTGGCGTTTGCGGTCGAAAAACCAGGGGCAGCGCCGGCCCAAGGCCGCGCGATGGACCGCGTCGTAGATCGAGCCGGTAGTGGCGCAGGAAAACTGCGGGTACATGGGAAAGACGAGGATGCGCTCGATGCCTTCCTGCTCTAGAGCCTGTACGGCGCGGGCGATGCTCGGTTCGCCGTAGCGCATGCCGAGCACGACCCTATACGCCGCGCCCAAGTGCTCTTGTAAGCCGCGGGTCTGGGCTTGGGAATGGACCATAAGGGGCGAGCCTTCGTCGGTCCAGATATGGGCGTACAGGGCGGCTGAGCGCGCGGGTCGGCGGGTGAGGACCAAAAGATAGAGAATGGGATACCACCTGAGCGGGTGGAGGTCGATGACGCGCGGGTCGGAGAGAAATTGGCGCAGATAGGGCCGCAAGGCGCGGGCGGTGGGTGCTTGCGGCGTGCCGAGTTGGGCGACGAGGACGCCAATTTTGGCTGAGCTAGCGGGCATAAGCGGGCGTTTGCTGGACGGTGGGCGGCGACTTACTTTTGAGAATATATCCACGCACGCGTTCTTGAAAAGCCCGAAGGAGAGTAAATATGCGCAGCATTTTTGCCGGCATTGAATACGCGGGGAAAAGCACACTGGCCACCATGCTCGGGGAGTACTATCGGCACCGCCAAGTCCCCATCCACGGCGACGATCACTTCACGCTTCCCGACGCTTCGCTCAGCCCGGAGTCGCGCCAGATCTTGGTCGGCCTGCCCAACGACATGAAGGAGCGCTCCCAGCGAATGCAGATCCACTACCACGTGGACATCATCAAAAAGTACGCCTGTCCGCTGATCGTCGGCTGGCATTTAGAGGAAGCCGTGTACACCCGCTTTTACGGCGATGACCCGGACAGCTTTTACTACCCGAACTTCCACTATGGCTTTCAGCGGCTCTACGAATCGCTGGTATTAGAGGCCCATCTGCCCGATGTGGTGCTATTCCACGTAACGGCCTCCGACGAGGAGATCGCGCGGCGGATGCAGGATAGCCCGCACGAATATCCAGTCGTGCGTCGAGAACATATTGCCGAGGTCAAAGCGCGCTTTGAGGAAGAAATCGCCGCGTCGCTGTTTACCCACCACAGGCGCACGGTCGTCTTAGACACCACGGGCAAGACGCCCGAGGAGTCGTTTGACGAACTGCTTTTGCAGTCTGAGCCGCTGGTGACGATGGGCGAATTGGCCGTGCGGGCCATGGAGGTGCCGGAGGGCGAGTACGACGTGGTGTACGAGCGCGGTGTGCGGAAAATGGTGCCGAAGTAGCGGCTGTCGAACCTTTCAGAGGCACAAAAAGGGCCGGGCCTCCGCTGCGGCTAGCGACGTAACCAGAGTTAGCGAAATGAAAATCCTTCGCCCCCTAACCCCATCCTTAGTCCTGCTATTGGCCTTGGCCTGTAGCGGCTGGCAGGTTCTCTGCGCTCCTGTTTCAGCGGCCACGCCCATGCCCTGCCACGTCGCCCACGCCTGCGGCGAGGGCCTGCAAGCAGGTTGTTGCTGTCTAGACGCGGAAAACAGCGCAGCGCACCAGTTCGTCCCCCCAGCCGAGCAGCCATCCGTCGCAACGTCCGTGGTCGGCATGGCCGGGGTCGCCTTGCTGCGGCCTCGCTCGGCTGCGCTCCGGTCGCCGACCCACCGCATCCCCCAGCCGCATCCGCCGCTTTTCCAGCTCTACTGTTCCTTCCTGATCTGATCCTCGCCGCACCGAGTTGGTCCTAAGAAAGGGCCGCTCGGGGTTTCCAGACGCTTCTAAGTCTCACACTCCACTCAATTTGCCGGGCCTGTATGTGCATTTGGGGCCTGCGCGGCGAGGAGTATTTGCATGTCCAAAAATAGAACGGCCCTGTTGCTCGCCGGTCTGCTCGCCGGACCGGTTGGGGCGCAGGAAGAAGCAGTGCTCGATCCCCGAGCCGAACTGGCGGAATACGTGCGCTACGCCGAACAGCACAACCCCCAGCTCAAGCAGGCTTTGGCCCGCTACAAGGCCGCCTTGGCAAAAGTGGCTCCGGCCAGTGCTTGGGCCGATCCCCGCTTGGCCTACGGCTATTTCGCTCGCCCGGTGGAGACGCGCAGCGGGCCGCAGGAGATGCGCTTTAGCGCGGCGCAAACCTTCCCGTGGAAGGGCAAGTTGGCGCTCAAGGGGCGGATCGCCCAGCAAGAAGCCAAAGTCGAGGGCCAGCGCTATGCGGCCACTCGGCGCTCGCTGGTCTTTGAGGTCAAGGCCGCGTACTACGACTGCTACTTTTTGGAGCGGGCCATCGCCGTCACCGAGGAGAATTTGCGGCTATTGGCCCACCTAGAAGAAGTAGGCCGCACTCGCTATCGCGGCGGCACTGGAGAGCACGCTCCGGTGCTCAAGGCGCAGGTGGAATTGGGTCGCTTGGAGGATCAACTCCGCAGCCTGCGTCAGCAGCGGCGTCCGGCCACGGCGCGGTTAAATGCCTCACTCGGTCGCGCGGCGACTGCTCGGATAGCCGTGCCCGACTCGCTGTCCATGGCCGCGCCGGAGTTCGACGAGGAAATGCTAAAGGCTCGCTTGCCGGCCGCGAATCCAGTGCTGCAAATGCAGCAAGCGCAAGCGCGAGCGCAGTCGCTAGGCGTTGAGTTGGCCGCCAAGCAGTTCTACCCGGACCTGACCTTAAGTCTCGATTACATCCACATCGGCGACCGCGGCGAAAATCCACTGATGGCTATGGCCACGATCAATTTGCCCTTGTGGCGCTCGTTCTACGAGGCCGAAAAACGCGCGGCCAAGCTGAGCCATCAGGCCGCCTTACAGGGCGTTGCGGACGAAAAAAATAGGCTCGTTGCCGAGTTGGAACTGGCCTTGTACAAGCAGCGCGACGCCCAAAGCCGCAGTGCCCTCTACCGAGACAGTCTGCTGCCCAAGGCCGAACAGGCACTCAACGTAACCCAACGCGCCTTTGCCGCCGACCGCAGCGATTTTCTCGCAGTTATCGACGCCCAACGCACTCTGCTGGCGTTTCAGCTAGCGTACGAACGGGCGCGTACCGACCAAGCCCTTTATTGGGCCGAGATTGAAAAGCTGGTCGGCGAACCCACGGAGGAAAGCCAACCGTGAAAGCAATAAAACAAATAGTAGCTACCGGCATTGTGGCGGGGATCGTCGGTTTGATGGTGGGGTGGGGTTTGAGCGGTTCGGACGGCGGCCATACACCTGCCGTAGTTGCCGAGCCGGGAGAAACGTGGACCTGCTCGATGCACCCGCAGATCCGCCAACCCGGCCCGGGCCAGTGCCCACTATGCGCGATGGACCTAATCCCGGTGGCCGCGCCCGCGGCCGGCGACTCCTTGGGGCCGCGCCAATTGCGCCTCTCGCCGGCCGCGCAGGAGCTGGCTAGCATCCAGACTGCGCCGGTCGAGCGCCGCTTCGCGCCAGTCGAGACGCGGCTGGTCGGCAAGATCGCGGTAGATGAGACGCAAGTTCGCTCCATTACCGCTTGGGTAGCGGGCCGGATCGACCGGCTATACGTGGACTACACGGGCGTGCGGGTCGAACAGGGCGACCACATAGCCTATCTCTACAGCCCCGAGTTGTTGACCGCCCAAGAGGAGCTGATTCAGGCCCGGCGCGCTCGCGAGCGACTGGGCGACAGCGGCACGTCCGTTGGGCAGACCGCGCAAGCGACGGTCGCGGCTGCACGCGAAAAGCTGCGCCTGCTCGGGCTGAAGGAGGAGCAAATCGAGCGCATCGAGCGCACCGGCCGCGCTTCCGACCACCTGACGATCTACGCCCCAACCGGCGGCGTGGTGATAGAAAAGCACCTCAGCGAGGGCGCGTACGTGCAGACCGGGACGCCGATTTACACTATCGCGGACTTGTCGCGGCTGTGGCTGGAACTCCGCGCCTACGAGTCGGATATATCTTGGATCCACTACGGCCAAGCCGTCGAGTTCTCGACCGAAGCCTATCCGGGCGAGGTATTTAGCGGCCAGATATCTTTCGTCGATCCGGTGCTGGACGAGCGCACGCGTACCGTGCGCGTGCGGGTCAACGTGGCAAACGAGCAAGGTCGGCTCAAGCCGGGGATGCTGGTGTGGGCTGTGGCTCAAGCCGAGGTGGGAGCCCACGGGCGCGCCGTGTCACCCGCGCTCAAGGGCAAGTGGATCAGCCCCATGCACCCAGAGATTGTCCGCGACGCGCCCGGCTCCTGTGATATATGCGGCATGGCCTTGGTGCGTGCCGAAGAGCTGTATGACCTTGGCGACGCGCCCGAGCGCGAGATGCCGCTAGTGGTGCCCGCTTCAGCACCGCTGCTGACCGGCAAACGCGCCGTAGTGTACGTCGCGCTCGGCGCGGGCCTGTACGAGGGCCGCGAGGTCGCGCTCGGGCCGCGGGCTGGGGATTACTACCTAGTCCGCGAGGGGCTGCGCGAGGGGGAGGAAGTGGTGGTCAACGGCGCGTTCAAAATCGACAGTGCCCTCCAGATCCTCGCCCAGCCGAGTGCGATGTACCCGGCAGGCGGCGCGGCGGCCCCCGCCCGGCATGAGCACCACCACGGAGGCCACTGATGGAAGGGCAAAACGCGCTGCTCGCCCGCCTGGTGCGCTTCTTTCTCACGCGCAAGCTAGTTGCCGCGCTCGTGTTGGTCGGCCTCGTGGGGTGGGGCCTGGCGGTCGCCCCCTTTGCTTGGGAATTGGCGTGGCTGCCGCGCGATCCCGTGCCCGTAGACGCGATCCCCGATATCGGCGAGAACCAACAAATCGTCTTCAGCGAATGGCCGGGTCGCTCGCCGCAAGACGTGGAAGATCAGGTGACCTATCCGCTGACGGCGGCGCTGTTGGGCGTACCGGGCGTCGAGACGATCCGCAGTTCCTCCATGTTCGGCTTTTCGAGCATCTATGTGATTTTTGCCGAAGAAGTCGATTTCTACTGGTCGCGCTCCCGCATCCTCGAAAAGCTCAACAGCCTGCCGGCCGGTCTGCTGCCCGCGGGCGTCCAGCCGGCCTTGGGGCCGGACGCAACGGCCTTGGGGCAGATATTCTGGTACACGCTAGAAGGCCGCGACGAACAGGGTGCGCCCACGGGGGGTTGGGATTTGCACGAGTTGCGCCGCATTCAGGACTGGCAGGTGCGCTATGCCCTGCTGGCCGCCGCCGGCGTCAGCGAGGTCGCCTCCGTAGGCGGCTTTGTGCAGGAGTACCAGATCGACGTCAACCCGGACGCAATGCGCGCCTATGGGGTGCGGCTCGACGAGGTCTTCCGCGCGGTGCAGATGGCCAACCGCGACGTGGGTGCGCGCACCGTAGAGCTGAATCGAGTTGAGTACGTCATTCGCGGCATCGGCTTTGTCAAAAGCTTGGCCGACTTAGAAAACGCCGTCATTAAGGCCCGGGACCACGTGCCGATTTACGTCAAAAACGTCGCACGGGTCGCGCTGGGACCGGCACTGCGGCGCGGCGCGTTGGACAAGGAAGGGGCCGAGGTGGTCGGCGGCGTGGTGGTGGCGCGCCATGGTGCCAATCCGCTGGCCGCTATTGAAAGCGTCAAGGCCAAAATTGCCGAAATTGCCCCGAGCTTGCCCAAGAAAACCCTGCCCGACGGACGGGTCAGCTATGTGCAGATAATCCCCTTTTATGACCGATCTGGCTTGATTGAGGAGACGTTGGGGACGCTGGAGCGCGCCTTGAGCGAGGAGGTGCTGGTAACGGCGATCGTGGTGCTGGTGCTGGTGATGAATTTGCGCGGCGCCATGCTGGTTGCTGGCCTGTTGCCGCTTTCTGTGCTCGTCTGCTTTGCCGCGATGAAGGTCTTTGGCATGGACGCCAATATAGTGGCCCTCTCCGGCATTGCCATTGCCATCGGCACCATGGTCGATATGGGCATCGTCATCAGCGAGAACATCCTCAAGCACCTAGAGGATGCAGATGCCGAGGACGATCGCTTGGAAGTGGTCTTCCGCGCCACGCGCGAGGTCGGCGGCGCCGTGCTGACGGCCGTGCTGACCACGGTGGTGGGCTTTTTGCCGGTCTTTGCCATGGAAGGGGCCGAGGGCAAGCTCTTTGCGCCGCTGGCCTTTACCAAGACTTTTGCGCTGTTAGCCGCTATGTGGCTGGCGCTGACGGCTTTGCCGGCCTTGGCGCACTGCGCGTTTGGCGCGCGCCTAGGGCGTTGGGCCCCTGGTCTTTGGGTGGCCTGCGGCCTCGGAGTGGGGATCGCGCTGGTGTGGTGGGTTGGCTTGCTGCTGATAGCGATTGGGACCTATCACTTGCTCGCCGCTCGCCTACCGGAGTGGGTGCGCTGGTGGGTAGCGCGGGGTGCGCTGGCCGCGCTGGCTGTTGGGATCGTCGTTGTGCTGGCGGAACACTGGTTGCCCTTGGGCCCGGAAAAGGGCGGATGGCGCAATGTTGTCTTCGCCGCTGGCTTGATTGGCGGTCTGTTGGCGCTCTTGCGCGCCTGGCAAATCGCATTTCCCCGCGTGCTCCGGTGGTGCTTGGATCACAAGGGCTTAGCCCTGCTTTTCCCGCTGGTACTGCTGCTGGCCGGCGCGTCCGCGTGGTTGGGTTTTGCCCGCGTCTTCGGCTTTGTGCCGACCGCCCTGCGCCATTCAGCGCCCTTTGCCGCTCTTGCCGAGGCCCTGCCTGGGTTGGGCAAGGAGTTTATGCCGCCGCTCGACGAAGGTTCGTTTCTGTGGATGCCGACGACCATGCCGCACGCCTCCATCGGCGAGGTGCTCAATGTCCTGCAAAAGCAAAACGCGGCCATCGCGCAAATACCAGAGGTGGAGTCCGCAGTGGGCAAGCTGGGACGGGCGGAGTCGCCGCTGGACCCCGCGCCTATTTCCATGATTGAGACTGTGATCAACTATCGCGCGGAATATGTCACTGACGAGGATGGCCGCCGCCTGTTATTCGCTTTTGACGAGCGATCCACCGATCTATTCCGCGCCCGGGATGGTACGCCGGCGCTGGCCCCGGATGGCATGCCCTACGAGGTGTCGGGCCGCTATCTGCGCGACCGGGCTGGTCGCCTCGTACCCGACGAGTCTGGGCGGCCTTTCCGCTTGTGGCGTCCGCCCTTAGATCCCGCGCTCAATCCGGGGCGTACGGCTTGGCCGGGAGTCCAAAGCCCCGACGATATATGGGCCGAAATCGCACGGGCCGGCCAGATCCCCGGCTCGACCTCGGCACCGAAGTTGCAGCCGATTGCCGCGCGGCTCGTCATGCTGCAGAGCGGGATGCGTGCGCCCATGGGCGTTGAGATCAAAGGCCCGAGTTTGGCGGCCATTGAGCGCGCCGGTTTGCAGATAGAGCGCTTGCTCAAGGAAGTGCCCGCGGTAGAGCCGGCGACTGTCAACGCCGACCGCATCGTCGGCAAGCCCTACTGGGAGATTCACATCGACCGCGCGGCCATTGCCCGCCACGGCATCGCCCTGCAGAAGGTGCAGGACGTAATTGAGATCGCCATCGGCGGCAAGCTAGTTACTACTACGGTAGAAGGGCGCGAGCGCTATCCCGTGCGGGTGCGCTACATGCGCGAATTGCGCGACAGCATGGAGGAACTGGTGCGGATTCTGGTGCCAGCGCCGGACGGAGCGCAACTCCCCTTGGGCGAGTTGGCCGAGATTCGCTACGTGCGCGGCCCCCAAGTTATCAAGAGCGAGGATACCTTTTTGCTAGGCTACGTGCTCTTCGACAAGAAGCCGGGGTACGCGGAAGTCGATGTGGTGGAAGCGTGTCGAGCACATTTGGAAAACAAAAGGACCAGCGGCGATCTGGTGCTGGAGACCGGCGTCAGCTACACCTTCGCCGGAAGTTACGAAAACCAACTGCGAGCGCAGAAAAAGCTCAACGTGCTGCTGCCGCTGGTGCTGGCGACGATCTTCCTCATTCTCTATTTCCAGTTTGGCAACGCCGCCACGGCGCTGCTGGTTTTTTCCGGGGTCGCCGTGGCTTGGGCCGGCGGCTTTGCCATGCTGTGGCTCTACGGGCAGGAATGGTTCTTGGACTTCTCCGTCTTTGGTACGCCAATGCGCGACCTCTTCCACGTGCGTCCGCTGAACTTGAGCGTGGCGGTGTGGGTGGGTTTCCTCGCGCTGTTTGGTATTGCCTCGGACAACGGCGTGATCGTGGCGACGTACCTGCGCCAGGTCTTTGGCGCGCAAAAGCCAGCGACCATTGAGGCGATGCGCCGCGCTGCGCTCGCCGCTGGGGTGCGGCGCATCCGCCCCTGTCTGATGACCGCGGCCACCACGATTTTGGCGCTGATCCCCGTGCTGACGGCGAGTGGGCGCGGCGCAGACCTCATGCTGCCGATGGCTATTCCCACCTTTGGCGGCATGATGGCGGTGGTGCTGACCGCGCCGCTGGTGCCGGTGCTGTACTGCGCGGTCGAGGAGTGGAAGCGGCGGGTGGCGGCTTGGCGATCAGCGGGGTAATGCCCCTCAATCGTCGTCTTCGCGCTCGCTGAGCAGTTCGCCGCGCTGGAGCCGCTCGGCGTTTTCCGTGGCCCAGAGGATGTTCTTCATCACCTTTTGCACGGGCGTCCCGCCCGCCTGCGGGCCAGACCTCGGTGCTGCTCGCATTGCGCGACCTGCTCAACGCTGAGGAGGCTTACTGTTGAGCGTATGTCAACATTGAGGGTGCTCAAGCCCTACGCGAAGATGTGGAGCAGGCGGTGCGCTTCATTCTGGGCGAGTTGGCGTCTCGGGCGCGTTTGATAGGAGACGACTTTTTGGCCAAATCATGGTCCGCCATTTTCGCCGAGTTTGGCCCGGGTGCTCTGCGCCGCCCAGTCCGGCCTTGTCCACGACGCGGCTTGGTACGTGGATGCCGATGGGCGGTTGAATGTGGTCGAACTGATGACGGCGTTCCAGAGCTTCTTCCGCGAGCACTCCGAGCATTGGGTCGAACGGTTCCAATACAAGGAAGCGGGTCCGCAACTGCTGTTGCAGGCTTTTTGCAGCGCATCATCAACAGCGGTAGACGCATTGAGCGAGAATATGGCTTAGGTCGGCGGCGCACAGACCTGCTGATCGTGTGGCCGCAGGGCGAGCGCACGCGGAAGATCGCGATTGAGTGCAAGGTGCTCCACAAGAGTTTGGAGCAGACGGCTAGCTACATGGATCGCTGTGCGGCCGAGGCCGGGCATCTGGTGGTATTTGACCGACGAGCGGATCGGCGTTGGGAGGACAAGGTATTCCACGGCCGGCGGCCAGCGGACAGCGGAGTCGAGATCGACATTTGGGGTATGTAACCCATGGTGCTAGTCGCCTATAAGCTCCGACGCGGAGCCTAGCGAGCGCAATGGCACGACATTGACCTGCGCGTCAAGGGCATACGACTTCTGGCCCGGGTACACGATGATGACCCGTTCGAGCTTCAGATCGTCGAGGGCAATGCGGATGGAGCGCGTCAGGCGCGGCGCGTCCGTGCGCTTGCATTCGACGCCTAACCAGCGACCGTTCAGGCGCAGCACGAGGTCTATTTCGGCTCCCTGATGGGTGCTCCAGAAAAATGCCTCCTCCGGCTGCAGCCAAGCGAGCAACTGCTCGATGACAAAACCCTCCCACGACGCGCCGAGGCTAGGATGATTCATCAGCTCGCCCTCCGTCCGAATGGCGAGCAATTGGTGCAATAGGCCGCTGTCTCGCAGGTAAATTTTAGGGGCCTTGACTTGCCGCTTGGCGATGTTGGCGTAGTAGGGTTGCAATTGGCGAATCATGAGCGCATCTGTCAGCAGATCGAGATAGTGCCGCGTAGTAGATGCGCTCACGTCCAAAGCGCGGGCCGGCGCGGCGGCGTTCCAAGTCTGGCCATGATAGTGGGCGAGCATGGTCCAGAAGCGATGCAGAGCAACGGCTGGAATCCGCGCACCCCATTGGGGCATGTCGCGCTCCAGTAGGGTCTGTATGAAGTCCTTGCGCCACTGGTGGCTTGCCGCGTCGCTGGAAGCCAAGTACGACCGCGGCAGACCGCCGCGCAGCCACAGACTACCGGCCTGATCGGCACCCACCTCGCTCAGTTGAAAGCCGCCGAGGGTAAGGTGTGCAACCCGTCCGGCCAAACTCTCCGAAGACTGGCGCAACAAGTCGCCGGATGCGCTTCCCAAGATGAGGAATTGAGCCGGTGCGTCGCGGCGATCGGCTAGCACCCGCAGCATCGGGAACAAGTCGGGTCGCCGCTGCACTTCGTCTATGACGACAAGGCCGCGCAGCGTCTCTAACGCGGTCATTGGCTGATCGAGCCGAGCGAGGCTGACCGGGTCCTCCAAATCGAAGTAGTTCGCCGAATCCTCCCGCACGAACTCGCGGGCGAGGGTGGTTTTGCCGCATTGGCGCGGGCCGACGAGGAGCACCAACGGGCTTCTGGAGAGGGCTGTATGCAAACGATCAGTGGGCTGTGGGCGAGGAATCATACGTAGAAATATAATGAAAATCGACAGTGTAAGAACCGATTTTCATGGTTGAAGTACAGCCCAGAGTTCGTCGCGGCGGTCTGTACCGCTGGCTCAATCGTCGTCTTCGCGCTCGCTGAGCAGTTCGCCGCGCTGGAGCCGCTCGGCGTTTTCCGTGGCCCAGAGGATGTTCTTCATCACCTTTTGCGCGGTGATGTAGCGGGTCGCCGCCAACAGGTGGACGCGCTTTTCCTCGGGATCGTCGCTCAAGTCGTAGTGCCGGAACGCGGCTTCGAGCACTTGGAACATGTGCAGCTCGGCGTCTTCGCGGAGCATGATGTGGGCCAAGGTGTGGCGGAGCTTGGCGATGTCGCGTCCTTCTTCGAGATACTGGCTGACGAGCACTTCGGCCTCAAAGACCTTTTGGAAATCGGCCAATTCGCCGAGGTGCTTGAGCATGTCCGCGCTGGAAGCGAACTGCTGGTCGAGCTTCTGCCCGTGCTGTGGGACGCGGGCGGCGGGCATGTTGAGCCAGCGCAGATAGGTGAGGAAGACCGCGCCGTGGAAAATGGCGCGCAACAGCTCTTTGCTGGCGGCGTAGTGGAAGGTGCAGTAGAGCGCGTGGGCGTAGGAATAAATGTTGGCCACGTCGTGCCAGTCGCCCTCGTTCTTGAGGTGGAAGCGCAACGTGCGCTGTGCGCTGGCATAGGTCATGGCGCGGCAGAGTTGGGTCGGCGGCACGCCAGCGCGTAGGGCCGCTTCGACGCGGGCGAGGATGGGTTCAAAGTCGTCGCCGAGCATGACTTGGGTGAACTCGGAGATGTCGATGGTCGCTTCGTTGCGCTGATTGTCGGCCCAGATCTCGTCTAGGCGGGCGAAGATGCCTTCTAAGTGCGGCAGGCTGTCGGCCCAGCGCGAGGTCTCTTCGTGGCGGGTGCGGGTCACCAGATCGACGACGATCGGGCGGAGGATCTCGGGTGCCCCGACCCATTTCACGTAGTCGAGGGCCTCGAACATCTTGTTGGCAAAGTCGAGGGCGTGGCCGTCGCCCATGAAGTAGAAGTCCGTGGCTGCGGTAAAGACAAAATCCGCCAGGGTTTCCTTGCCGCAGCCGCGGTCGTGCAGGGTGAGCAAGATGCGCTCGGCCGCGCCGTGGTGCCGCTGGTCGACAAAGGTGCAAAACCAGCGCTTGAGGGTGGCCAAGTCTTGGTCGGCATTGCTGCGGGGAAAGGGGAAGCGCTGGCGGCGCGACGAGCCGGAGGTGCGTAGCGAAATCTGGTTCAAGCCGTGGACGAGAAAGAGATTTTGGTCGGCCTCGGCGATGTCGTCCCAAAGGTTTGCGGCGAGCGTTATGATGGCAACGCCCGACGACCAGCCTTCGCTGGTTTTGTGTGCGCCGTAATAAAGCCCCTGTTGGATGATTTCCTGCGGGGTGGCACCCGTCTGGCGGAGTGCGGCGACCGCCTTGGCGATGAGGAAGGAACTGCGATCCTTGAGCCCTTGTTCCAGCGTGCGCTTGCCGCGGGCCACCAGCCGCAGGCGGGCCTCTTCCTTTTCTCCGGGTGGGATGCCTATCCAAGCATAGCCGTCGTCGCGCACTTCTACGGGAAAGGCTTTCAGGTCGTCGCCCGAGGTCAGCAGACAGCCGCCGGTCTTTAGGTCGAATTCCCAGTGGTGCCAGTGGCAGATTAGCACTCCGTCGCGGATGCTGCCTTTGGACATGGGGTAGCCCATGTGCGGACAGCGATTGTCAACGGCGTGGAAGGACCCTTCGTAGAGAAAGACTGCGAGGTGAACGCCGTTGATGGTAAAAGGCCGGCCCTCGCCCTCGGCAAATTCGCTGGCCGGTGCCAGCCGGTGATAGACGCAAGTCGCTGGATCGACATCGATCTGCGGCCGCATTTCGCTAAGGTCGAGACGTTGAGCAGTGGACATGGGCGTTACCTCTTCGCGTGACGTGAGTGGATCGGGATTGAACTGCAATATACACAACCCAGACGCGGGGCACTATGGGCGGTTAGCTGGGGGCTTGTCCGGTCGGCCAGATCGGGCCAGTTTTAGCTGGCTGGGAGCGCGCGGGGTCGCTGTTAGACGCCGACGAGTTGAGGCGACCGTGAGGCTCTGCGGTCGCGTACACCAACTAACGTCAGCTTTTAACTGATGTTACGCAGTCTGCTTCTATCAGCGTGCCCTTTGACCGGCTCAGGGCCCAGCACCGTCGGCGGATCTTTTGGGGACAGACACATAGGTCTGTCCCTACGGTGGGCGCACCGGCGACCGCGGTGGGCTGAGCGGGTCGAAGCCCACGCACGGGACAATTTCCAAGGGGCCGACGGATTCTAACGCCATTGCCTAACGTCAGCTTTTAATTCAAAAAGGAGACTCGCTCGTGGATATTAGCTTTATGACCAGTGCCGGCGGCGCGAACAATTGGAGCCTCGACGAATGCGCCCGCTGGGCGCGGGAGCACGATTTCGATTGCGTCCGCCTAAACGACTCCGGTGCGCTCGACTCGGACCACATCTTATCGGTCGGGCCGGACTCCGTGCTGGAGACCTTGCGCCAGCACGACCTGTACCTCGCCGCCCTCACCGCGCATTACAACCTGCTCGACGACGACCGCCAAAAGGCCCGCGCCGCCCAAGCCAAGCTGCTCAAGGCCATTGCGTCGGCCCGCGCCCTCGACTGCCCGGTCGTCGTCACCAGCAGCGGCGCACCCGTGCGCAACGGCCAGTTCTACGGCATGTTCTCGGCCGAACCCGGCAACCCCAGCGACCGCTCCGACGAATTAGTGGACCGCTTCCAAGCCATGTTCGAACCGGTGGTGCAGGCGGCTGAAGCCAGCGGCGTACGGCTGGCCCTTGACGTGGCCGTGCGCATGGGTCAAATCGGCTGCAACCCCGAGATGTGGGAAAAAATTCTCGACGCCGTACCCTCTCCACACCTCGGCCTGTCCTGCGACCCGTCGCACTGGCTATGGATGCACATCCTGCCGGTCGAAGACGTCATCCGCGACTTTGCCGACCATTGGTACTACGCCGATGTCAAGGACTGCGAGGTTAGCCCGCGGATGCTCTATCGCCAAGGCATCATCGGCAACTGGTGGTGGCAATACCGCGTCCCCGGCCGCGGCCAGCTCAACTGGAGCACCATCATCGGCGCACTGTGGGAATCCGGCTACGACTACGTGCTGTGCGTGGAAAACGAAGATCGCGGCTTCCCTGGCCTAGAAGGCTTTGCCTTTGGCGGCCAACACCTGCGCGGCTTACTGCCGCCTAAGGAGTCTAACTTCAAGCGACAAGGGAAGCCTTGGAAGACGAGCGGGTGGGCGCACAAGAGGTAGGGGGCGGTTTGCAAACCGCCCCCTACCTCTTGCCGCTGGGACCATTTGCCGTACTATATTTTTTAGCCTCAAAGCGACCCCTAACCACTGACCAATGCCGCCATGAGCACAGACAAAAGCCGCGACTTCATCCGCGCCGCCATTGACGCCGACCTCAAAAGCGGCCGCTACGACCGCGTCGTCACCCGCTTTCCACCCGAGCCTAACGCACACCTGCACATCGGCCACGCCAAGGCGATCTGCATCAACTTCGGCATTGCCGCCTCCTACGGTGGCCAGTGCAATCTCCGCTACGACGACACCAACCCCACCCGCGAAGAGCAAGCATACGTGGACTCCATGCAGGAGGACATTCGCTGGCTCGGCTTCGACTGGGGGCCGCAGCCGTACTACGCTTCCGACTATTTCGGCCAACTCTACGAATGGGCCGTCGCGCTCATCAAAAAGGGCTTGGCCTACGTGGACGACCAGACCGCAGACGAGATCCGGGCAAATCGCGGCACACTCACCGAGCCGGGCAAAAACAGCCCCTATCGCGACCGCTCCAGCGAAGAAAATCTCCGCCTGTTTGCGCAGATGAAAGCCGGCGCATCCCCGGATGGCTCCCGCGTACTGCGCGCCAAAATCGACATGGCTTCCCCCAACATCAACCTGCGCGACCCGGTCATGTACCGCATCTTACACACCACCCACCACCGCACCGGCGATGCTTGGTGCATTTACCCCATGTACGATTGGGCCCACGGCCAGAGCGACGCCATTGAGGGCGTTACGCATTCGCTGTGCTCGGACGAATTTACCAACAACCGCCCCTTATACGACTGGTTCATCGAAAAACTCGGCATCTTCCCCTCGCGCCAAATTGAGTATGCCCGCGGCAACATCACCTACACCGTCCTCTCCAAGCGATACATCCGGCTGCTCATTGAGCAAAATCTCCTCGCCGGTTGGGACGATCCGCGGCTCTACACCCTGCGCGGCCTGCGCCGTTTGGGATATCCACCAGCGGCCATTCGCCGCTTCTGGTCCGAAGTCGGCATTGCCAAACGCGGCAACAACATCGACATCGCCCTCCTCGAATACTGCATCCGCGACCAGCTCAACCAGACCGCGCCGCGCCGCATGGCCGTACTCAATCCGCTCAAAGTCGTCATCGAAAACTATCCGCCCGGCCAAAGCGAGATGCTAACGGCCATCAACAACCCGGAAGACGCCAGCGCCGGCACCCGCTCCATCCCCTTTTCGCGCGAGCTGTATATCGAGCGCGAGGACTTTATGGAAGACCCACCGCGCAAGTTCTTTCGCCTCGCTCCGGGCCGCGAAATCCGCCTGCGCTACGCCTATTTCATTACCTGTACCGAGGTCGTCAAAAACGCCAGCGGTGCGATCGTCGAGCTGCGCTGCACGTACGACCCAAGCACCCGCGGCGGCAATGCCCCGGATGGCCGCAAAGTCAAGGCCACCCTGCACTGGGTCTCAGTCCCTCACGCGGTCCCAGCCGAGGTGCGGCTCTACGACCGGCTCTTCAAAGTCGAAAAGCCGCTCGAAGCCCCGCCCGGAGGCACTTGGTTAGACAACCTCAATCCGAACTCGCTCAAAGTCCTCAACCCTTGCTATCTAGAGCCGTCTCTGGCCGACATGGCCCCGGGGGACTCCTGCCAGTTTGAGCGGCTCGGCTACTTCTGTGCCGACTGCAAAGACCACGCGCCGGACGCGCCCGTCTTCAACCGCACCGTCACCTTGCGCGACACTTGGGCGCGGATGCGGAAGGGCTAGCTCCACCCAGTGCCACGCCTCCTAGCGGCCCTGCTGCTGGCAGCACCCATTGCCGCCGCCGAGGTCGTCGTGCCGGCCGGCCCCTTCACCATGGGCACTGACCACCCGAGGGCCACCGACGAAAAGCCCAGCCGCCCCGTCTATCTGAGCACCTTTTCCATCGACCGCCACGAAGTCACCAACGCCCGCTTTGCCGCCTTTGTCGCGGCCACCGGCTACCAGACGGAGGCCGAAAAAAGCGGAGCCGAAAAGGCCGACGGCATTAGCTGGCGTCAGCCCCACGGCCCCGGCTCAGCGACCGCTCCCGACCATCCGGTCGTCTATGTTAGCTGGCAAGACGCTCGCGCCTATTGCGCGTGGCGCGGCGCACGGCTTCCCACTGAAGCCGAGTGGGAAAAAAGCGCGCGCGGCAGCGATGGCCGGCTCTGGCCTTGGGGCGCGGCATTTGCGGCCAGACGCGCCAATTTCTGGGGCGCGGAAGACGGCTATGCCGGGTTGGCCCCGGTCGGCTCTTTTCCGGCCGGAGCCAGCCCATACGGCGCACTCGACATGGCCGGCAACGTCTGGGAGTGGTGCGCCGACTGGTACGACGCTAACTACTACGCCACCGGCCCGACCAAAGACCCGCAAGGGCCAGAGACTGGCCGCTTCAAGGTTCTGCGCGGCGGCTCGTGGATCAACCCAGCACCAGTGCTGCGCAGCATCAACCGCTTCGAGGTTTTGCCCGTAGAGCGCAGCCCCTATATCGGCTTCCGCTGCGCCCGTTCTCCATGACCTTGCTTGCCGCGCTCGGCGTCGCGCTTTTAGCCGCCTGTGAAGCACCCACGCCCGAACCCGACCTCACCCCGGTGCGCTTCACCGACGTTACTGCAACGTGTGGCTTGGATTTCCGCATGTACTCGGGCAGCCAAGTCAAAAATTACATCATTGAGGCCAAAGGCGGCGGCGGTGCTTTCTTCGACTACGACGGCGATGGCTGGCTCGACATCTACTTGGTCAACGGCTCGCGGTTGGCCGGCTATCCCGATTCGGCCCAGGCCCCAACCAACGCCCTCTACCGCAACATGGGCGACGGCACCTTTGCGGACTACACCCACGCGGCCGGGGTCGGCGATGCGGGCTGGGGCATGGGCTGCGCGGTGGCCGACTACGACCGCGACGGCGACCTCGACCTCTATGTGACCAATTACGGCCCCAACGTCCTCTACCGGAACGAGGGCAATGGCCAATTCCGCGACGTGGGTAAAATCGCCGGCGTCGATCTGGCCGGCTGGAGCACAGGTGCTACTTTTGGCGACTACGACCTCGATGGCGACCTCGACCTGTACGTGGCTCAGTACCTACACTTTGCGCCCGAGCGCGTACCGCCGCGGGGTGGAATGTGGAAGGGCGTTCTCGTGTTCGCTGGTCCACTCGGGCTCGCCGGGGCACAAGACGCCCTCTACCGCAACGAAGGCGACGGCACCTTTGGCCATGTCACCCGCCAAGCTCACGTCGAACGAGCCGAGCCGACCTACGGACTCGGCGCACTCTTTTGCGACTACGACCGCGATGGCGACCCCGATCTCTACGTGGCCAACGACTCCGCGCCCAATTTCCTCTACCGCAACGAGGGCGACACCTTCCGCGAGATAGGCGTTGCGGCCGGAGCTGCTCTCAGTGCCGCGGGGGTAGCACAGGCCGGCATGGGCATCGCCTATGGGGACTACGACCGCGACGGATTTGGGGATTTTCTGGTGACCCATTTTGAGGACGATTACAACGCGCTCTACCGCAATCGCCGCGACGGGACCTTTGCCGTGGTCAGTGCCGCGGCCGGCCTCGCCGAGCCGAGCCTGCCGCACTTGTCCTTTGGCACGTGCTTTATCGACTACGACAACGATCAAGACCAAGACCTGTTCGTCGCCAACGGCCACGTCTATCCCCAAATGCGACATCTGAACCCGGACGAGTACGCCGAACCCAACCAGCTTTTTGCCAATCAGGGCCCAACCAGGGCCTACCGCTTCGCAGAAGTCGCAGCCGGGGACCTAAGCCAACCCGCCGTCAGCCGCGGCGCCGCCAAGGGGGACTACGACAACGATGGGGACGTGGATCTATTGGTGTTCAATCTCGACGGACCGCCGCAACTTTTGCGCAACGACGGCGGCAACCAGCGCAACTGGCTGAGCTTGCGCTTGGTCGGCCGGGGTTTGGGGGCCAAAGTCGCCGTCTCCAGCGGTGGCGTCGAACAGATAGCGGAGGTTGTCAGCGGCGGCAGCTTTCTCGCGCACAGCGACGAGCGCGTCCACTTCGGTTTGGGCGCGAATGCCACGGCCGATTGGATCGAAATCCACTGGCCTTCGGGCCGCGTCCAGCGGTTGGAGGACGTGGCCGCAAATCAGTTTTTAGGGGTGGAAGAGCCGGGGCGTTAG
>RKRN01000055.1 GCA_007571365.1 Candidatus Latescibacterota bacterium | reverse complement strand
GCGGTGGCGAGCGCACCCGCTTCGACGATCAGGGGCGTCCACTTACTTTGGCGTCATACAACAAACTGGCACGAGGTGCGCAAGCAGGCATCACCCACGACACCGCTAAGTGGAGCTTCTGGCGTACCGCGCAGGACTTTGCCGCTGGCGAAGAGGCCATAGCTGGGGCTGGTCCGCGCCAGTTTGTGCAAGTGCGCGCCGACTTCACCTCAAGTCAGCGGGCCAAGGGGCGGCTTGACTGGATGGCTTTGGCCGTGTCGATCCCGCCGGTAGCCCAACAAGCTATTGCCGAGATCGTGCCGTCGGCGGTGTCGCCGGGGGTTGTTGCTGCGTTTACCTACAAAGTCAAAGCATCGGTGGCCAGCGAGGACTTGGGTTTTGATCGGTTGGCCATCGACACGCCGGGACGGGTGCAAAGCGTGGATGGGGTGCGCCTGTCGGGTCAGCCAGTGGCCTTTGAGTTGCTCCACAGCGACGCCACCGGTGTGGTGTTGGCTGTGCCTTTGGTAGATGCCCAGCGTACCCAAGAGGTGTTGGAGGTGGACTTTCACGCGTCCGTGTTCCAATTTGGCACGGTATTTTCCGGTCACATATTCAACAGTCAGCATCCGCACGAAGTGCCGCAAGCGTTGGCGTGGGGGGATGCGGATGGGGTGCCTTCGAGTGAGCGTTTGCGGGTGGATTTGACGAGGTTGGACACGGGTCCGTTGGGTGTCTTATCGGTGGAGCCTAGGATGTTTAGTCCTAATGGCGATAGGATCAACGACGTGGTAGAGATCGGCTGTGATATATTGAATTTGTCGGGCTTGTCGTCGGTAGCGTGTTGGGTGTATGATGTGTCGGGTTGTCGCGTGGGGTTGGTGGGGGAGTCTTGGTTGGGTAGTGGTCGGTATGTGGGGGTGTGGGATGGTCGGGATTCGGGTGGTTTTTTAGTGCCACCAGGGTTATATGTAGTTGGCCTACAGGTGGAGACCGAGCTGGGGATGATTCAGCGGCAGGCTGTCGTCGCACTAACATACTGAGAGCCGAGGATGGCGAATAATGTACAGTTTCTTTACTCTAAACGAGTTAAAACACCTTAGAACACAACGGGGAACGCTATGAGTGTTTTCGGACGCGTCCTTTTCATTGGACTAGCTCTCGCCTTGGCCGGGACTGCCGTGTGGGCCCAGCAGGTCGGCCACCAAGTCCGCAGCAATCAGGTCGTGATCAATAGCCGTAACCATTGGCAGAATTGGGAATCTGCCCCAGGGACCTTGACGATTTCTCCGGACGGAGAGGTGCGTGCCCGGCGGATTGAAAAAAATACCAATGCAGTATTCGACATTGTCGATTATTTGCGCTTTAATCCGCCGGCATCCCTCGGCAGCAAAGATGCCGCGGAAATCGTCCTCGCCGATGCCGTCAAGGGCGGCTCCAATGTCGCCGATGTAGTCAACCTGCTCGACGGCGACATCACCACCTATTGGCAGCCCGATCCGCCTTCAGCCGACAGGAATTTGGCTTCGCAGTGGTGGTTTGTGATCGACTTGGGCCGCGTGGTTTTTGCTAAAGAACTTGTGGTGCGCTTTGTCGAAGAGGGCATGGGCGATCCCTTTCTCCTCTTTGAGGTGCTCATCTCCGATGGCCTGAAGCCGGCGCGTCTGCAAAACAGTGAAAATCCAGCCTTTAAGACCGTGTTGCGGACCTTGAGCAAAAACAAGAGCCAGCGGGTCTTCACGGTTGATCTGACAAACCAAGAGCCTACCGTGCAGGCCGCGGCCGTGCGCTTTGTGCAAATTTTAGTCACCGATACCGATGGGCTACTCGGCACGGAAGTCTCTGCCGATGAATACGAAGTGCTTAGTGCAGAGAC
Source organism: Candidatus Latescibacterota bacterium (assembly GCA_007571365.1). Taxonomy (GTDB): domain Bacteria; phylum Latescibacterota; class UBA2968; order UBA8231; family UBA8231. The sequence continues at coordinate 90,698 of RKRN01000055.1, read as the reverse complement.
GCGGGGCGCGATCCAGCACTTCAAGCGCCAGCCCGATGGCCGCGAAGTGCCCGTTGATCAAGACCTATACGACATATTGGATGAGGAACGCCGGGGTGGGATCCGCTACTTTCGCCGGGAATTACCTCGCTTGGCCGAGCTAGAAGTATGGAACGAAGGCGACGAGCTAACCGCCGGCATTCTCGACCGCGGCGGCGTCATCTCCACCAATGCGAAACAGCCGCTAGCCCTGACTAAGTTCGTCGATGGCGATCTAGCAACCTTCAACCGCATCTTTTACGGAGTCTCCACGGCGGTGGCCGATCCCGAGCTGGAGTTGGTCTTCGACTTGGGTTCGTTCTATTGGATCGACGCCTTCCGCATGATTTACAATAACAGCTTGTTCCCTAACTATCGGATGGACTTTTCGGACGGCTCCTTGGCCCCAGACGGGAGCATCCAATGGACGACCAGGGCGGAGCTAAGTCCGCGCCCCATCGTCCGCGTCGAAGGTGCCGACTTTGGGCCAATCAAGGCGCGATATGGCCGCTTTCAGTGGACCTTGAATGCCATTGGGGCCCGCACGGCGGACATATCCGAGTTGCAGTTCTACGGCGAAGGCTTCCAGCCGGAAGTCTCGCTGCGGTCGGACCTTATTCGCTTGGGCGGCAGTCGCAACCTACTGTCGATTGAGTGGGATGCCGACACGCCTCCGGGCACCCAAGTGCTGATTCAGACTCGCACGGGTAATGAATTGGGCGAGATACTGCACTATTTCAAAAAAGACGGCACACCAGTAACCGAAAGCGAGTACAATAAGCTATTGTCGCTTTTCAAAGGCGACATCGTCGCCGAGCAGGTGCCCGGCAGCGATTGGAGCAGTTGGAGTGCATCCTACGAGGAACCGACGGGCAGTCCGATTACCTCGCCATCACCGAGGGAATTCCTGACGGTGCAGGCGACCTTGCTGTCGGAAGCCCCGGAGCTAAGCCCAACGCTGCGCTCGGTCCGTCTCAACTTCGCCAATCCAGTGGCTCAGCGTCTGCTGGGAGAGATCGGCCCGTTTGCGGTAGATGAACTCGGGGTGCAACGGCAGTTCTCGCTTTACGTGCGGCCAGAGTTTGACCGCCGCGATCCGGGTTTTGACGAGTTGTTGTTGCTCGCGCCGCCGAACATGGAATTGAGTTTGGTGAGCCTTTACGGCGGTCAGGTGGCCGATTTCGACGGAGAGGCGAGCCCAAGCGAACTGACCGCAGTCGAGATCATCCCTACAGGCCGAGACTCGCTGCACGTGCGCTTTGATGCGATACAGCCCAATGGTCCTACGGAAGTGCTGAGGCTAGATTTTGAGACGGCACTTTTCGTCACCGGCGCGGTGTTACAGGCGGCCCTGCGCAATAGCAGCGCAGACGGCGGCACTTGGCAGCGGATCGATCCGGGCGAGGCCCTAACACAGGTAGTCGGTAATACCACGACGATTATCTCTACTGTGGAGCACAACGCTCTGCTGACGGATGTGGCCGTATTACCGGAGGTTTTTTCGCCTAACGGCGATGGGATCAACGATCGCACGGTTTTTGCCTTTAACGTCGTGCGGGTTGGCGATGATAGCCCGGTGGCCGCCGAAATCTACGATTTGGGAGCCCACCAGATACGGCATCTCGCGCAAAAGCGCCCATTTAGCACCGGTCCCTATGCGATTGAGTGGGATGGTCGGGACGACAGTGGGCGCTTGGTGCCGCCGGGTCTGTATTTAGTGCAGCTAAGCGTGGATACAGATATCGAAGGAGCACAGGTCAAAAACACGCATGTACTCAGAACGGTCTCTGTGGCGTACTGACGTGGGCGGTAACGTGCCGCCACAGGCTTTCGCTTCCTGCGGTCACCTAAGCGTATCTGTCGACTTCGCAGCGCAAGCAGCCAACGATGACGTACCTATTCACCTCCTGCAAACAGCCCTTCCTCGACCATTCAAAGTTGCCGATAAGTTCTCCGCTGCAGTACATTTTCGGGAAAGGAGAGCCGCCATGCACCTACTACTAGTTTGGGTCGCAGCGCTTGTTGTCGCCGGCTGCGGTGGTGAATCGGGCGACAAGCCCGCGGAGAAAAAAATCGTCTGGTACGCCCTGATGGTCCACCCCTATGTCGAAGAGGTGCAAAAAGGGGTAATCGGCTACGAGCGCGACACCGGGATCAAGATCAAGCGCCAGATCGGCCAAAACTGGACCCAAGACAACGAAAACGCCAACGTCGAGCCGCTAGCCGCCCAAGGCTACAAAGGCTTTTCGCTCTACCCAGCCGACGCCAGCGCCGCCAACGGACTTTACGAGGAACTGGTGCAAAATGGGGCCTATGTCGTCAGCTATGGAGCACCGACGACGCTGCCGACGCCTGCTTCGTTTTGCGTGGCGACCGATGTCAAGCAGGCAGCGATAGAGGCCACCGAGGCGCTGATCGGCTTTATGGGCGGCAAGGGCAACATCCTCAACGTGCTCGAACTGGTCGAAGACCCCAATACCATCTTGCGCAAAGAAGGCGTCGAGGCAGCGGTGGCCAAATACCCAGCGGTCCAGATCGTCCAAGAGATCGCCGGTATGGAGTCGATTGAGACCAGCACCGCCAAAATCCAAGACGCGCTCTCGGCGCGGATAGCCGAGATCGACGGCGTAATTTGCACGGGCTACACCCCGACCGTGGCCGCAGCGACCATCCTGTCGGAGTGGAACCAAACCCCAGATAACAAGCGCATCCACTTCGTCGGCATCGACACGGACCCAGTGGTGCTCGACGCGATCCGCGGGGGGGCCATTGACGCGACCGTCTCGCAAAATCCCTACGGCCACGGCTACATCACGTGTGCGCTGTTGAGCTATCTGCTCGATGGCTGGCAGGCCAATCCCGACCGCTACTTCATCAACTCGGGTACGGTGCTGGTGACCAAGGACAACGTCGATACCTTTGCGGCCGAGGTCCGGGCCATCACCGCGCGGATTATGGGCGAGTTGGAGACCAAATACCTCAGCCCACCCCGCTGATTCGTGCTCGAACTGCAATCCATCAGCAAATGCTTCCCCGGCGTCCGGGCCCTGGATGATGTGTCGCTGTCGTTCCAGTCAGGTCAAATCCACGCCCTAGTTGGCGAAAACGGGGCTGGCAAAAGCACCCTGCTCAAAATCGTCACCGGGATCTACCAGCCCGACGCCGGGCGGATGCTCTTCGGCGGCGCACCGCTGCGCGTACATAACTGCCGCGACTGTCTCGACTGCGGTATTGGCCTCGTCCATCAGGAAATCCAAGTCGTGGCTGAGGCCAGCGTCGCCGAGAACATCATGCTCGACAAGTTAGACGCCTTCAGCCGCCGGGGCCGCCTCGACTGGCTGCGGCTCGACGATCAGGCGCGGGCTGCGATGGCACGGGTCGGGTTGGACATGGACCCGCAAGCACCCATTGGCGGTTTGAGCGCGGCGCACAAGCAACTAGTGCAGATCGCCCGGGTGCTGTCGGCCGAGGCGCGGGTGCTGCTATTAGACGAGCCGACGTCGTCGCTTACCGAGCACGAAGCAGACCGCCTGTTTGGCATTTTGCGCCAGTTGCGCGAGGCCGGGGTGGCCATCGTCTTTGTCTCGCACAAGTTCGACGAGGTCTATCAGATCGGCGACCAAGTCAGCGTACTGCGGGACGGGCGACACGTGGGGACGAGGGAGTTGGCCGGCCTACCGCGTACCGAGCTGATCGAGATGATGATCGGTCGGCAGGCCGCGACGGTTTCGTTTGGCATGACAGCGGTGGAGCGGACGCGGGAGGTGCTCCGGGTCGAGGGGCTGTACGCGCTGGGCCGGGCGCACGAAGTGAGTTTTTCGCTCTACGCTGGCGAGATTTTGGGTTTGTACGGCTTGGTGGGAGCCGGGCGCACTGAGTTGGCGCGGCTGCTGGTCGGGGCCGAGCAAGCCGAGCGGGGGGCCGTCTATATCCACGGAGCCAAAGCGCAAATCGGCTCGGTGGCTGACAGCCTGTACCAATACCGCATGGGCTACGTAACTGAAAACCGCAAAGAAGAGGGCCTGCTGCTAGACGCAACCGTGCGCACCAATCTCGGCATTACCATCTGGGAGCGGATCGTCGGCAGGTTCACGCGCCGAATTGACGACCGGGCGGAGACTCAAGCCGCGCAGGCTCTGGTCGCGGCACTGGATATTCGCACGACGGGCTTAGAGCAGGCGGTAGCTAATCTCAGCGGTGGCAATCAGCAGAAAGTCAGCTTGGGCAAGTGGCTGGCGGCCGGCTGTGACATCCTCATCGTCGATGAGCCGACCGTCGGGGTGGACATCCAAGCTAAGGCCCAGATCCATCGCTTGCTGTGGGACTTGGCGGCCAAAGAGGGCAAGGCGATCATTCTGATCTCGTCGGACATGCCGGAGATCATCCGTTTAGCCGGGCGGATCCTCGTCTTTAAGGACAAGCAAATAGTCCACGAGGTCGTCGGCACGGGCGATTACGACGCTGTAAGCCGCGAAATTGGCCGCTGGCTAAACTGATGTACATTGACTTGGCCGCCAAGTCTAGCGTAGAGAGCCGGGAAATCTCGAAAGGTATCATTCTTGATTATGATGACCTTACTGAGGTCATGCTGTGCAGTTAGATTTGTGTCAAAAAGCTCCCTATGTGTCCGGTTACATAATCCAGCACTAGCCATCCGCCCGCCGCCACGATCTCGCCTAAGATCAGGCCCAGAAAAAAAGGCCGTAAATTCCGGTACAGTTTGGGACCGCCGTAGCGCAGGATTAACAGTTTTAGGAACCAAGCGAGAAAGGCACTGCCAAAGATATGTCCCGTCTTCCAGTTGGCACTGATGGTATAGCCAAGAGGATTGAGCGGCCACCAGACGAACTGGTGCCGCGCCCACATCAGCAGAGCCATCACCCCTCCACCGATGCTCATGAACAGCCAAGCGTCTAGTCTTGGACCGGGCAGTTCTGCGGCGATGCGAGGAGCCATATCCCGAGGACCGAAGGTAGGGGCCTGTCCTACGAAAAAGAGCGGATTGAGATTGATGCCTCCGTATTTATAGGCCAGCACTAAGGTCATATACGACGAGCCGGCCAGACTAACCACAATGGCAATGATCACGGCCCAGAGTAGTCGGCGCTTGGAACCGGTGATAATCTCACCCATCTTCAGCCCGTTGGCTACAGACGCCATGACAAAGGAGCGTACTTCGGAATGCCAGCCATAGGAAAAGCCTAGGGCCACCAAACCCGAAGCACCCAAGGCCGAGGCACCAGCCCCCGAAATGACAAAGCTCGAAGTCATGATAGGGGGCCGCATGGCCGGGATGCCCCCTTCGGCCACTACCCGAGTTAGCCCTATAAACAGAATCATAGCACCAAAGAGGAACAACAGCGCTGTAGGAAAGGTTAGGCCCATCATGCAGAGGCTAACCACTACTAAAGCAAGTGCCGCTATCAGGCCGAAAAGAGCCTGTCGGTAGGATAGCATCTCACCGCTGCCGTCGACTTCTCCGTCGCCGTGGAAGGCTTTGCGGTAGACACTTTGTAAATGGCCGCGTCCCACCCACAACCCCACCAGCACAAAGACGATCATAGAGCCCATACCCTGATGAGCCAAGAAAGGTTCAATAGAGTAGAAATCGATCCGCTGCGTACTCTGCAAGCCGATGGTATTGAAGATACCCCGCTGGACAGTAGTGAGAATGTAGAATATCCAGATTGAGGCCGTGATATCCAGATTGACGAAATAGAAAAATCCTAGCCAAGGTGGACTAAACCAAAAACTCAGGCTGACCGTATCGCGGAACAAGGGCAATATGAAGGTCTTGGTGATCTGCGGAAAGGTCGGAAAGTAGGAGTGCAGGCCGTTGACACTGAGCAGAATAAATGATACGGCAAAGCCGATCCACATGGCTTTACTGGTGAAAAATGATCGACCAATCATTCCTTCCTTTTCTCGGCCGATCATCGCCATGGGGGCTTGGATCAGTGGATAGACCAGCTTTTCCCGGTCCATCCACTGGCGGCGTAGAATGACCATGGTGCAGATCATGGCGAAGCTGAGCACTAAAAAAAATCCGTACCAGAAACTCAGCGGTACGACCCAGATACCCCAAGGAATGGCTTCGCCTTCGGGCAGACCTTCAAAGAAAAAACGCGCTGCGTTTTCGCCCCGGGGAATCATCCAGTTGGGGATGTACTGGTTGTAAAGAAAATCCCAGTTGTTCTCGGGCGTGGCATAGTAGGTGGAGCCGAGTAAGCAGGGTATGATGAACTGAGTGAAACCCATACCGGGAACACAGCAGGCCACCGCTAGCATGATGTAGATGGTTACCAACTCGGCTTGGTCCAAGGCCAAGGGGCGGCGGAGACAGGCGACCAAGGCACTGGTGAGCACGACAAAAAAGAAGAAGAACAGGGCCGCCGGGGTGCTGAAGTTCAGGGTTAGATACGAACCTCGGATGAGGGTCGTAGCATAGGCGTCAAGGAGATTTAGCAGAAAGGCCAGTACCGCCCCCAGTAAGATGGCCCGGGCCGAAATGTCTTTGACATCTCCATAGGTCGGCCGGCTTCTCTTTAGCCATGTGAGGTATTGAAGCGGAATTCTCTTTTTCAATACTCGTCTCTATGGGCTATCATCACCAGGCGTGCTCCAATAGCACAGTAGCGGAGCGATGGATCAAAGCTGAAGCGTTTGGCCGACCGCACGTTGCGGGCGTGATTGACAAAACCGCCGCCGCGCATAACGCGAGCAATTCCCGCAGCAGCTCCGGTAGGGTCCACCTGTTTGGTGCTTGAATAGGCGTTGCTGTACCAGTCTTGTACCCACTCCCATACATTACCGTGCATATCGTATAGGCCCCAAGGATTTGGCTGCTTTGAACCCACTGGCTGGGCAGATTTCCCCTCCGCTTCACTCACATTTTCTAGGTACCATGCATAGTCGCCCAACTGGCTTTCGTCGTCCCCAAAGGAACGGCTCGTCGTGGTCCCGGCCCGGCAGGCGTATTCCCACTCGGCTTCGGTGGGTAGACGGTACAAATCTCTATCGGCGGCTTCGTTTGAGCGGCGGAGGAATTCCTGCATGTCTATCCACGAGATATAGACTGCCGGGTGATTCGGCGCGGCCTGTACGTACTTGCGCCGGGTCCACGGCGCTGTCCCCATCATCGCGACCCATTGGGCTTGGGTAATCTCAAATTTACCCAAGTAAAACCCCTTACTGATCGAGACCTCGTGCTGCGGAATTTCGTCTTCGCCCCGTGTAGAGGCTGAAGTTGGCGATCCCATCAGAAAAGTACCTGGCTCGATCCACACAAATTCCATCGCGACTCCGTCGCGAAATTCCACAACAACGTTCTCAGATCGCCCCATAGCCGCACACGTGATACCCATTATTAGGGCGGCAAAAATCTGCCTCATTCCGCACCTCCAGATCTGTGAATGACGAGAGCGTGCAACCGATGCTCTGTTCTTGCCGTAGCAAGGGGTAATTTCTATAATTGCGACCATTATCGGCTTAGTTTACTTCTACAGCGATGAGTGTATGGATTTTTTTTGTTATCGCCGAGTCCTTGCCTTTGCCCTAGCGTTGGCCATGCTGCTGCCGGAATCTGTTCTACCCCAATTCACCGACCAAACAAAGGAAGCGCATATCGCCTTCCAATATGTGGCCGGCGGATCTCAAAAAAAGCACATTGTCGAAACCTCCGGCGGCGGCGCTGCTTTTTTTGACTACGATAACGACAGCGACCTTGACCTATATGCGGTCAACGGCGCTACTGTCAATACCTACCGACAAAAATCCGGCCCAAGCAATATCCTCTACCGCAACCAAGGTAACGGCACCTTTGCTGATGTGACCTTATTTGCCGGCGTTGGGGACCGCAGTTGGGGTATGGGCTGTACCGTGGGCGACATCGATGGCGACGGGGACCGCGACCTTTACGTGACCAATTATGGTCCCAATATCCTCTACCGCAACCGAGGTAATGGTACCTTTGTGGACATTTCCGCTGGGGTAGCAGGGAACGATTATAGCTCCAGTGCTGCTTTTTTTGATTACGATGGCGACGGCGACCTCGACTTATACGTTGCCAATTATCTCGTCTATGATTTTGACTCCCCTTCGGATAAGGTCTGTACCTACGAAGGAATCGAGATATTCTGCGGCCCTCAAGGTCTACCTAGAGCCGCCGACCTGTTCTACCGCAACAACGGGGACAATACCTTCACCGACGTCACCCGTCCTTCGGGTATCTCTTGGGCCAACCACTACTACGGGTTGGGGGTACTGCCCGAAGACTTCGACAACGATGGCGACATCGATCTCTTCGTGGCCAACGACGCAACTCCCAATGTGCTCTTCGACAACAACCGCGATGGCACTTTTAGCGAAATTGGCCTTAAAGCAGGCATCGCGTATAACGAGTACGGCGAAGAAGAGGCGGGTATGGGGGTCAGCGGGGGAGACTATGACGGCGACGGCGACCTCGACCTCTATATAACTCATTTTTTTCGCGAAAGTAATACCTTCTATCTCAACGACGGACAGGGCCATTTTAAAGATATAACGACCCAGATCGGTCTAGAAGAACCCACGCTTGGGATGCTGGGGTGGGGCACCCAATTTTTCGACTATGACAGGGACGGCGACTTGGATCTATTCGTTGCTAACGGCCACGTTTATCCGCAGGCGGCTAGCACTATTGCGGGCACTTCCTACCCCCAGCGCAACCAATTGATCCGCAACGACGGCGGCAACCGTTTAATCGATATAGGGGATGCGGCTGGTCCGGGAATGGCTCTTAAAAGAGTCAGCCGCGGTGCCAGTTTCGGCGACTACGACAACGACGGCGATGTGGACATTTTCGTCGTCAATTTGGATGAGGCGAGCACCCTGTTGCGCAACGACTTCGCCCCCGTCAACAACTGGCTCGTGGTCCAACTCCTAGGCCGTGGTCCCAATCGCGACGCTGTCGGTGCCAAAATCCGTTTGTTGGCTGGCGGCCGATTTCAGTGGCGGACAGCTAATGGTGCTTCCAGCTATCTCTCCTACAACGATATGCGTATTTTTTTCGGCTTGGGTAGGGCAGAAGGAACGGATGAAGTGGAAATCACTTGGCCCGACGGCACCCGTCAGATAGTGCCAGCGGCACCGGCCAATAAGCTGTTGGTAATCCGCCAAAACGGCCCCTACGTCTTTACGGAGATAGGGACCAACATCTACGCAGAGTAGTAAGACCTATAGCCCTCTATCTCTCCCCGAAAGCGACTTGGAAGTTGTCCTCCCGAATAACCACTTTCGATGCATATTTATTCCGCACTTCTTCGATAAACTGATTAAAGGCCTTTCTGTTCTTTTCTCTTCTGAGTTGGGAACGGACTCTCCATTCGGCTTCCTGAAAAGTCTCTCGCTTGCGTTCCCTAGAAAGCACCTTAAATATAGAATAACCCTTATCTATCTTGGTCGGCCCGGTGAGTGCTCCTATCTCGGCTTTTTCGGCGACTTCTACAAAACCACCGAGAAAGGCCTTTTCGAAGAGGTGGAAGTGGAATCGGCCCTCTTCATCTCGATCCTCTAGCGAGCGGATAGAATACTTCTTGGCCAAATCGCCTAATCGGGCTCCTTGTTGGAGCTGCTCCATCAACCTCAGTGCCTCGGCCTCTGTCTCTACCACAACTTCTTGTACTTCAATTTGCTCGGGGTGCAGATATCTTTCCGCATGGGCCTTGTAAAATTGGCGTAACTCGTTTTCGGCAATGGTCACTTTAGCTCTCAGGAGCCGCGCCCTGAGGGCACTTATCAAGAGTTGATTTGCCTGCTTTTCCAACCACTTAACCGTCTCTGCTTCCTCGTCTATGCCAGCACGCCGGGCCGCTTCCACAAGCATTGCATTGGGCACGACATGGCGCTCGGCAAAAGCGACCACTTGGCTGGAGTCGCTGAGTTGGGCCAAGGTATTGCCCTTTAGGATGTGGCCAGCATCTGCCAAGTCCTGAGCGGTTATTTCTCCGCCGTCGTACCTATAGAGCACTATATTGCGCTCCGTCTCCAAGGCAAAAGATGCACCGCCACGCACTTTTTCGACAATGAGCGCGAGCCCTTCCCGATCCAATTCAAGGTGGTATTTTCCCCCAAGTTCAGCGACCAAAGCTGATAGCGCCCGCTGCTTTTTTTCTTTTTGTAGCCCCATTTGGATCGCCAACCTCCTCTGAGGACTGAGTTCGATGGTAGAATCGGCTATGACTGTGAAGATCGAATAGTTTCCACCGATTTTTATGGGCTCGGAGACTTCGCCCAAGGCGAGGGAAAACAGTTCGTCCTGAAGAGGCGTGATCATGTGTTCTCGGGTGGTATAACGGCCTAAGTCGCCACCTTGGGCCGAGGTTTTTTTATTTATGGACCATTTTTGAGCGACTTGCCCAAAAGGCACCCCATTTTTGAGTTCCCGGAGGGCGGCCAAGGCACTTTCGTGGTTGGGAACCATTATATCGGCCAATCTGACTGCTCGAGTGAGCCCCATGCGTTCAGCGTATTCCCGTACTTCGCCCTCCTCCACTTCCTCCTCTACTTCCAGCGCTCTGTCTTGGAAAATGCTGATCAACTTTTCCCGCTCAACCTTTTTCAGGCGGGCGCGAAATTCTGGGCTTTTGTCGAGGTCGGCCGCCTTCGCCTCCCTGATCAGTAGTTGGATATTGATCAGGGTGTTCAGATGATTCTGCGCTTCTTCTACCCTAGTGGTCTCCGCCTTGTTATCTGGGAGGCCATCGATAAATTCCCGCAACTGGTCAACGGTTATCTCTTCATCACCTATCTGAGCAACAACTCGGTCTCCCATTTCTGCTGTGCAACCCATGAGCATGGTAAAAAGCGCGAGTGGTAAAAGCCAAAATGCAGTAATTTTTTTTGGCATGTAACTCAGATCTCCTCTGTATTTCTGTGCATAGGTAGGTTACTCCAATCCGGCAAATACCGTGGCAAAAGCCATTCTACCCGTTTCGGTTTCGTTATCTATGGCTCTTCTAGTCAGCCTGAGCCCCAGCAGGGTCGTCAAGCTGTAGCCCAAGTAGTTTGAGTTATTGGAGAACTGGGCCGCGCCCACAATTTCACTGAAGTCGTCTAGCAACCCTTCCTTGACCGCTGTATCCGAATCCCTGAGCTGCTGGAAAACGGTGTACTCCACGCCGGCCTGCATAGTGGAGTTATTAAACAATGGCCACCGGGCCAATAAAGTAAAAATCAGCGTGTCTTCCTTCCGTTTAGGATCTGATTTAAGTGCTGGAGATTCTATCCTCAATTCGTTTTTAATTTTTGGCTGGATATCGAGATTAATGAATTTGAGAACATAGTCCACTTTATTGATTAGACCGACAAAAACGAAGTCTTGTCGCAGATTGGGTTGTCTCTCTCTTTGCTGCCAGCGGTCGTATTTTAGCTTGTTGATGAGATTTAGATTCTTCAGCTTGGTATAGTCGAAGCTTATATAGAACGAATTTATCCACGTATTTCGGGCCGCCAGAGGATCGATAGTAGGGACATTTCGCCTCTCGAATTCGTCCCATTGGCGGAGGTCATTTTCTATGTTGTCCTTAGCTAGTCTGAAGTTCTCGAAAATCCTCAGCTTGCCTAGTCCAGGGTAGTCCTTTTCCAGCGTAAAAAGCAAATAATGGGTGGTGTTTTCTCCGTCGCCAGCAATGAGGCTCTCATCAGTGCGGCCGACCGTCAACCTCACTTCTGGAGTAACGTTGACGCCGGCATAAAGGTTGTACCCACTTAAATCCCTACCGTAGGGAAGATCTGCTTCATCGTCGTTTTCAAACCGGTCTACCCATATATTGTTGTTCATATCTATGCCGAACAGATACTCGGGGCGATCCGTAGAATAGCGCAGAAAGGGCTCGTCGTAGTCGGGTACTAAGTTGGGTAGATCTTCGCTGTCGTTTTGGTTGAAATCGGAAATAAAGTCGACGTTTTCGTCCAAGCCGGGGAATACATTCAAGTCGATACTTTCGTTAATCCTCTGCCAATCGGGAAACCGATCCTGATCGTCATTGTCATCAACGAGTTCGTAGTAGAATCTCGTTCGGTCTTCGTAATCTATGTTGACTTCGCCCCGGGCCAAGATAGCACTTGTATTATAATTGTGGTCCATACTGTAAGCCTCGCCAAAAAAGAACCATGGCTGAACGGCTCTCGATAGATTCAACATCCAGCCATCGCCTTGGTCAAAAGCCGATAGGTGTTTTGTATGCTGTCTGTTGGGGTATTTTCGGTAACTCCTACTGCGGTCAAATTCGCCGTAGAAATCAAGCCCCGCAATATTGTTCGCCTCCAGAGTAAAACCGAAAATTTCGGTGGCGGTCGGCAAACCGTACGGGATATTGAGAACTCTGAGATTGGAGCCATCGTTGACGTTTTCTTGGGCTCTGGCCGCCAGCAGAAACACGTTGTTATTTTGCCGATTATTCTGGCGGTTTGAAGACACTTCGATTCTGTAGTCGTTGGCAACCACCAGTTCAAAAGTCACTTTTCGTATCTCCGAAGGGTCGGGACCGGTGTAGGTTCCCTCAGAAAAATCGTATACTAATTCGATCTGCTCAGAGCCACTGGCTTCCCAGAAACCTAAGCGCTGAAAGCCGCCTTGAGGCGAGGGCTTGAGACCGGCCTCGCTAGCCCGGACCACCTCTCGCCTAAACCCCCGTTCTCCCTCCTCATCAATGCTTTCGATTTCGGCCTCTATGATCATGTCCCAAGCGAAGAGAGTAGCTCCACCTTCGTTATCTTCGGGTGAATCGTCGGTCAGACGGACGAAGAGTTGGGTGATATTTTCAGCATTTTGACTAGAAGTGATCGAACCACTCCTAGGAGTTCCTTCAAAGGCATCTAAGAGTTGGAAGGAATTGTGGGCACTTACATAGTTGGCCCCGATGCTAATAAAATCGCCTACTTGAGTGACAGCCCGCCCACCCATCAGCGTTGTCAGGCTGGTCGTTTGGTTAACCGCCGGGTTGCGCGGACCGGCTCCACCGGGCGAAGAAATCCGCGAAAGGATCGTCGTGACTTGGTATTTGTCGGCTTGGTAGTCCACTTGAATTCCGTCCAAGGCTGGCTTTGAGAAGGTCATTGGGGTAAGAGTCGATCGGATCTCATTGCCTATGGTTATAGCCAAGTTGTGTTGCCCCTTTTGGTCAGAGGCAATGACCAAATTGCTAAAAAAGTTTTGGAATCTCTCGGTCTTGAATAAATTGCTACCTCCTTGCTGGGGCTGCGTCTGGGACCAATCGTAGATTAACCATCCTCTAGTGATATAGGAACCGTAAATATCGTAGAAGTAATCCCCGGCTAAATTGATATCTACGTAGCGATTGTAGTGATCTTTGGCGTAGTTGGTGTATTCCCACTGTTTCCAACGGTATTCCAAGAAAAGTTCTTGAGGTACATACCACTTTTTGACCGCTGGATCCAAGGCTCCGAACAGCACGCCGGATCCGATTGGTTCAAAGGTGAGTTCGGCCCCTCGGCGCACACCTTTTATGCGCAGCGGATCGACATCTTGGGCCTGCGCGTCGACGGCGAAAGCTAACATGGACGAGAGAAAGGCATAAATTATGGTAGCTGAACTAATACTGCGCGGTAGAGTGTTGCAAATATGGCAGGTCAGCATGAGAGTTCCACCCTAGCTTTCAGGTAAAATGAGAATAGTTATAATTAATAGACTATTGGAACAATTTTCGTCTTACTCTCGAATCCTGAATCCGCATCAATTTCCACTCGCACCAAATAGATTCCGGGTAGCACCTTGGCACCGCTCTCGTCCGTTCCATTCCAAACCCTTTGGTATCTCCTACTGGGATCCAGTCCTGAATAGATCTTCTTTACACGTCTGCCAGAAAGATCGTATACCCCCACCAAAACCAAAGCACCACCCGTCAGGTTGACGATGTCGTAAGTCACCAAAGCTTCATCATTTAGGCCATCGCCGTTGGGCGTGAAAGGAGCAGGAGCCACATCCATCGAATGAATGAGGTTTTTGCCCACCGAGATCTCGACCGAAAGGTCATCACCTTGGGCCTCAAAATCAGAGACTGCGTCTCCCTCGGTGACTACTTGGGGCAGATTGTCCGGTTCTTGACTATCGGAGACTCTGCCGGCAAAAAAGGTATTGTACTGCAAAGCCACGTTCTCAAATACCACTCGCAAGGTGTGGTCTCCCACAATCCGGGGGAAGATAATTTGGACCCCGTCTTCTGTATCCGTCTTTTCCCATTCGACATCGGTTCCGTCTATTTGAACGGAGTGAACTACATCTACCGGTGCCATAGTTTTTAGTTCGAGACGGTTAAAGCCACGGCTGTTGACGGCTCTCACGGCATAGGTAAAGGGGGTATTCTGCCCGATCAAAGCACGTTGGGGCCATATCTCGCCCACCAGCGAGTCGGCTAGGGCAGGAGACATCTCAAAGGAGAGAGAATCAACTGTAGCCGCTGCTAGTATATCGCTAGTCTTAAGGAGTAAACGAAACTGAAAAAAACGACGTGGGGCTGGTGATTCAATCGCCGTGCGGACTCCGGCAGGGTAGGGGGAGGACCAAGTGCTCCAAGACAGCGAATCGCTGGGATCCGGCGTGTTGCCACTCCGGGTCACGAGGATGGCATCTGTTCTTGTCGGTTCGCCGATGCTCCCCCTAGCCCATGTTATGTCGCCAAAGACCGCGGGCTGTTCTCGATCAAATACTTTTGAGGTATACGATGCCGTAGAGGCAAAACCCGCACCAAAAACTTGAAACTCGTCAATCTCCCACTCCCCTCGCACTAATTGCTTCACCTCTATGAAACGAACAAACTGCAGAGGGACAGCCAGATCAACGGTCGACTCGAGATTGCGTTCCTCGGTTTTGAAAACCTTGAAATCCGGCGTCCCGGCTAGGGTTTTCTGCTCCTCGCTGCCGTCGTTTAGCAGCAATTCATAGCCCTTCAGGAAAAATTCTTCAAATCCCTTGCGCGGAAAAAATTTGAGACGATTAACCCCGAAGCGCTCGCCCAAATCTATTCTAAATATAACGCCTGTAGGGGAACCGCCCTTCACTTCAAAAGCCTTGGTCGTATCGCCGCTGACCATATGCGCTAATTGTTCATTCAAAAGACTCGAGGATATTTCGAGCACTATTCTCGCGTTGGGCGATGTTACGGTCCCTCCTCTTTCGAATATTTTCAGGACGATATTGTCTTCGGGACCTGTCTGAGCAGGCTGAATCTGGCCGGGACTGGTGTCGAAATCAATAACCGATGTCGCGGAATAATGGTCATCCCACGCTAGGGTGCTTGGACCGCCGCCAATGACGATCGTCTCTCCATAGCTTTGGGTCGGCGTAAGTCCCTGCAGCAGACAAGAAAACGCTAATAGCGCGGTCTTGACCAACGGTAGTTTGTCCAATCTGTTCCTCGCGGATCGCAGAAGATCAATAGGAAACATGTACTAAGCGGTAGTCCGAGGTATTTCTACTCGATCTTGAATCAACCTTAGTGTCGATCCTCAGCACATATATGCCAGGAGCCACCAAAGCCCCGGAGTTGTCGACTCCGGTCCAAACCACGGAATGCCGTCCCGTAGTTATGTACTCTTCGCGTAGTTGGTGAACGAGACGCCCACCTAGATCGTATATTTGCACCTGTAACGGCGTTGATGCCTTCACCCGCATGAGTGAAAAACTCACAGCCATATCATCGTTGATGCCGTCGCCGTTAGGGGTGAAGATTTTATTTTTAACTTCGATATCACCTAGTACTTTACCCCTTTCAAGGGCTAGGATCACGGTTTTTTCGCTATCTGTGATTTCGTTTGCATCGCCCGGATCCACTCTTTGCCACGAATTGGGAAGGGAAGAATGTCCGATAGAGCCATTGAAGAATGTGGTAAAATCGAATATGGTCGCCTCGAACTGAAGCTCAACCAACACAGCCTCGCCGGTCCCCTTAATGGGAGTGGGCAGACGAACCCAAAGCGAATCGGAATCATCAGACACAACCTTAAAATCTTCGCTTTGGGCGGTATAGGTCTGAGTTGGCTGGCCTGTGAGGCTCAGATGGGCTTGCTTGAATTTCATCTTGACGCTAGGGGGAGCTTCAATGAGAATCTCGTCAAAACCCTCGTTGGCCGGCTCGAAGGTCGTGCGGACGAAATAGGAAAACAGTTGTTCTTTGCCAATCGTCTCGAGTTGAGGAGGTAACACCTCGCCAATAACTGTTTTGGCGACTGGCGTTACAAAGTTGAGTTTCACCCAGCGCAATGTAGCGGCCACGAGGGGATTTTCCGTGAGAAAGGTCGCCCGGATGGCGACGAATTTACGCGGACTGGGTGAGGTGATTTTGTCTCCCGAATTAAAATAGCGTTGACTCCAACCGCTCCAATCGCTGCCCGGGTTGGTTTGGGTAACGACGGGTCCAACAGAGGCATCTCCAAAGAACTTTTTGTTCGTAGCGTGCGCTTCCGCTGCTTCTTCTTCGGTGCCCGGATACAACTCACCATTCTTTTTGTAGTAGAGCGTAGAAGTTTTGACCGTGTTGCCGGTCCGAGTCTGAAGAATAATATCCGTCCCCGGCGGTGTATCCGCGTTCCACTCTATAGACGCCAAGTTTTGGGGAGTGGCACCCAATTCTATGAACGCCGCAGGCCCGTCAAAGACCGATTCGATCCGAGCCTCGGGCATGTATCCTTCGCCGAAAAACTGAATCTCTGACAAGCCGTGTCGTCCAGCCCTTACATGGAGCTTATAGGTAAAAGAAAAATGCTCGACTTTGGTGAGTGGGAACTTAAAATCGTGGTACGACTCGTTCTGGTTGATATTGTCGAGCGATCCCACGGTTTTCCACGCCAAGCTCCCGCCGGCATTGGTGGAGCCGTCTGATACTTCAACGCGGTAGGCCCGGAAAGGCCCAGGGGGGCTACTGCTGGCTTGGAGCACGCGGATATTGTCCAAGAAGAAGGCCCCTCCCAGATCCACCACTAAGGCGCGCTCGACATCCGGTGGCTCCGAAGGCAGCAGTCTATCGGGATTGTACCCTCCTTGAGCGGGCCAGTACAACGCCTTTTCTACACTGTATATCACCCCGTCTACCACCACACCCTCAGCACCGTTGTTTTCCCAGCTCGTCACCTTGCCACCCCGCTCCAGCACGCCAGTGCCGATATTGTCGCCGATCGACCAGACCTCCACTTCCGCCAATCGAGGCAGTTCGCGGCGATAGTAGACGATAGGGCCTTGACTGTCCTCACCGGTCAAGGCTTCCCAATCTTCGCGCCCCTCCAGCAATCTCAGCCTTCCCGAGGTTTCTCGGCGGAAGTATTCTATGTCGCCCTGTTGGTCGGGGTCGAGGTCTTCGTAAGTGGACTGGGAAACTTGTCTTGCCTTGCCAAAATCGCTGTCCGTGATACCGACAGAGACGAATCTGATCACATCGCCGGTAAAATCCCCGCGTACCTGTGTCCACTTGGTGGGCAACTGGTTGGTCAAGTCGACTTCGAAGGCCCGTTCATTCTTGATCGGCTTGTTCGTTGAGAAGCGTTTCCTGAATACCAGTGGGCCGATGATCGTCTCCCCCTGCGAGGTGAGGACCTTGAATTGGAGAAAGGGGTCTCCGAGGTCCTCCCCGACAAACTTGAGGACGATCTTATTGGCCGATACGGCTCGCCCCAAATCGATTTGTACCCACCAATCCCTAAGAGGGGTGGAAGTATCCGGCTCCCAGTAGGTGTCCATCCTGCCGTCCATGAGGTTTTCTGCGCTCAAGCGATTAGAGCCGGCATCCCATATTCCGCCGCCGAATTCGGAGGCATTTAAGACCGCGTTAATGCCGGGGACTACCTGTTCAGCACCATCCACTTCGATCTTGGTACTTTTGCGTATAAAGGCTGGTTTTACACCCTCCTCGGTGATCTGGATGGTCTTTGCCACCGACTGCCACCGAGCCCAGTGATCCTCGGAGTCGATGATAGCCGCGCCGTCTTGGATAGAAAAGCCCTCTTGCCCCCAAGCCACTTCGCCTAGGATCATCCTACTTAAGAGACAGACCAAGCTAGTGCTCACCAGCTTGAATGTTTTCTGCCATGCACGATGCATTGGGGTCTCTCACGTACTCATCTGGGAAGCGACTGAAGATCAATAAGCTACGGCGATAATGCCGCTCTTGATCCCCTCTTCCGCTTGGATATCTACCGCTATTCGATATAAGTAAAGTCCCGGAGGCACTAGCCGGTTAGAGCGGTCCGTCCCATTCCAAGGATGAGAATACTCTCCGATGGAAATGTCTCCAGCGTATATTTGCGTAACTAGCCGACCGGACAGGTCAAAAATTTCCACAGAGACCGGAACTTGGGACGTTACCCGCAAGAGCTTATAGGAAATATGTACCACATCGTTGATGGCATCACCGTTGGGCGTAAAGGGATTGGGCCCAATCTGCGGCGCAAATATCAGTGAACCGCTCAGCGATGTTTTCACGGAGATCCCGTCGCTCTCTATCTCGTCGTCAGCGTTGCCCGGATTGATGCGCTGGCGCACCTCGTTCGGCTCGGTGCTGTTGAACACCCTACCAGTAAACAGCGTACCCACTTCCCGCAGCACCGGAGCGTTGAACACTACCTCGATTAGGGCCCCGCTGTCGGTCGGCTCCAGCTTGCGCGGAAAGTTGATCTCAAAACCCAAGCCATCTGTAGTTCTCTCCCAAGTAAAGTCGTCGTGATTGATTCCATCTATGCGTAGCGAATCGACTGAAACCACCCCTGACGGCGTGGTAATCTCCACGCCATCAAAGCCTGTGTCGCCGGCCCGGATGGTCGGCCGGATGAAATAGGTGAAATGCGTCGCTTGTCCCACTTGGGTATCAATCGGGAAAATTTCTCCTACCAAACCATGCACAGTCGGCGGCACTGAGGCCTTAAACTCGACATAATCAATCTTGCCTCCATCCTCGATAGTAGAAAAGAAGTCCACTTTGAGTTGGAGAAATTGGCGGGGACTAGGGGAAACGATACTGATCCCCGAATTTTCAAACGGATAGGGGCTGGACCAGAAACTCCAGTTTTCCGTATCGGGGCTCACCCTATCCCGGGGTTCTACCGGCTTGAGAACGTCGAGCAACTTGCTGTACCGGCGCTTGTATTCGCTCAGGGTCAAGTCCCCACCGCCATCGAGAAATTGCACGCTATCTCGCTGCTCGGGTCTTAGCTGCCAAAAAACATCGGGATGTGGATCGGCTCCCGTCCGGGTGCGAATATCGACCCGGGCGTCCGTATCTTGCCGGCCCGCCCAGCGGATCTCTCCCCAACTGGCCAGATCTCCCAATTCGATTATTTCGGATTCATACGAGGCTCGTCCCAAGAAACCACCGCCGTAGAGTTCAAAATCGGCGAGCCCTATTTCCTTGGGTGTGTCGCGAAAAATCAGCAATTGAACCGTTTGCGTAGATATCGGTGGGTCTAAAATCACGCTGACTTCAGGTTCGGTATTTTCTTTTACTTCGGCTACGGTCGGTAAATAGGACATTCTGTTGCCAATATTGACCAGCCTCTCATCGAGAGAGCCAATGGAGAGCCGCTCCAAAAAGTGCTCTGGCTTTTCTGCCAGAGGGCGGAATCTCGCTTCCCGGATGAGAAATCGCCCGCCTAAATCAAAAGTCAATTGTTCACTGAGGGTTCGCGAAGTGCCCACCTGAAAGCTCTCTGGAGCTACGGCTGGCCACGTGAGGCCCGTAGTCGGATCGCCATCGACCAATACCTCGCCAATCAGTTGATTTTGATTGGCGAAAAGTCGCACCCGCACCCAACCATCTCGGCTCAAGAGGGTCGCGGCGATGTCCTCGTCTTCGTCAAAGTAGTTGGGTTGCAGTGAACCCGTCTGCAAAGAGTCCAACTCAAGGGCATCCTGCAGTTGGGAGGCCGCCCAGTCGATTTCCCTGAAGTCGATGCCAAGGCCTTCAAGGCTGTCTTTTTCTGCTGTTGAAAAGGGGGTGCCAATTCTATAAATAATCACGCCGGAGACATTTTGAGGGCAGAGGCCAGCACCTAGCAACGCGAGTAAAAGGACCCCTATTGACTTAGGTGAAAGCATACCCAATCCTCTGGCAAAATTATTAAAAAAGGGGGCGAAGATGACCTCGCCCCCGAACTGCTCATTTTCTTTTACCTGTTCTCCTTAGCGAGAGAAACTCGCCTTGATGTCCCCCCAGCTATCCGACTCGACGGCGGTGCCTACGTCTTCGCCCGCTACCCAGATGCTCTCATCAAAGGGGAGCAGGACATAATCAACCATAGCAGTAGCTTTGAAATAGATTTCCGTGTCGCCGCTATTGGTCCAGTAGCCGTTGTACGTGCCTTCAGCACCGTCGTCGTCGTCCTGAACGGCAAAACCAATACCCATGATTTCGCCTGCCGCCATAGTGTGGACGATCACATCTTCGTCCTCTATGCCTGTAGAACTGGTAGGCAAGTCGTCGAAGGGAGTGAACCACATCTCCATAAATAGGGTTCCGGCCCCGCCGTTGATATCGCCCTCAAAACTCCATTTGGCCCCAGAATAAGGCTCGACTCCAGCCCATGGAGCTCCACCCCAGAGCCACATGTGATTTTCTTGGTGCAGCGTGTAGCGGTAATTCTGGGATAGGGCCCCTTCCCATCTTTCCGGATCCAAATCCGCCGATTGTACATTCTGGAAAATGGCGTCGCCGCTGTGGTCGAAGTCCAAGGTCACCTCAACCGTATCGAAGTTATTTTCGATGGTCCCGTAAAAGAGGTCGTCGAACCTTTCCTCCATGAAATACAAAAGGTTGGTCACTGGACTCCAGCCAAAAATGATGCGCTCGGCCAAGTTGGAGGGATCAGGGTCTCCTTGGGTGCCGGTAACGGTCTCGATCAGATCCTCATGGGTCACCCAGAAAATCGAAGGTACGTTGTCCCATTCGCTAATATCTCCGTCCATCTGGACATCTCGTATACCATCGACGCCAATAGGTACTTGAACAGCAGCCCAGTTTCTGTCTGACCGCAGGTGCGCCGAACTAGTTGCGGCGGTGAGAAGGATAAGACTCAATGCCAAGAAGCCATAACTCATTGTTCTGTTCATTACCCAAAATTCCTTTCCTGTGTGAGAAAACTGCTTTTTGAGGGATTGATTGCTCAAAGGTTTTTTATTTCCTCCTTTCAAATAATTTTCGGTCGTACGGCAAGCGGAGCTACGAACATAAAACAGTGAATACACAATTCTTGCCGGAAAATCCAAGTCATAATAAAGAGAAAATACTAGGAAATCAAGCTAATTAGTGAATACCCGGACCCGGATTCGGAGTTGAGCCTAAGGATTCCTACTCCAGCAAGACGACGAAATCCGCAACAACTGCCGAGTTGCCTCTTTTTATTTTGATATAGTGCGACCCGAGTAGCCCTTTTCGTCTGTGTGGACAATGCCCTCACCTTCTCGCAGCACCACGAGTCTATTGGCAGAAAAATTTTCAAACCGTTCTTCTAAGCCGCTTGGCCAGCGCACTACCAACAAGTCTATGGCCTCTCTTTGCCCCAAGCCGAAATGGCTCCTCAAGTCATTGTGCGAAAGATAGCTAGCACCACTCCGAATTTCGGCACTTTGCGTGAGCCCTCCACAGCGGACCTCAATCCTAGCCCCTATACCATCTCTGTTGCTTCTAGTCCCTATAGTTTTGACCATCAACCAGTTGTTCCCATTGCCACCGTCGTTGCGCAACAAAGTGGGACGATCGTTGATATTCAGGACAAATATGTCTAGATCTCCATCATCATCGTAATCCCCAAAGGAAGCTCCTCTGCTCACTTTTTTAATTTTTAAGCCCTTCCCCGATACCTGCGATACCTCGACGAAGGTCCCGTCGCCCAAATTTTCAAAGAGTTGATTGGTCTGGGCATAGCTAGTGCCTAGGTTGGCCCTGTCCAATTGGGGAAAGAGGTGGCCATTGGCTACGAACAGATCTTTATCGCCGTCGTTGTCATAATCGAAAAACTCGGTGCCCCAAGCCAAAAACCGGAAACTCTCCTTGCCCACGCCGGCGTCAAAGCTGAGATCAGAAAAAAATGTGCCGCGGTCGTTGTGGTAAAGCGTATTGGTCTGCTCCCAGAAATTGGTGACTAGTATGTCTTGGTACAGGTCGTTGTCGTAATCCCCGTAGGCAATGCCCATACAGCCTTGGGCCTCGCCGCTTTCGCCATAGGCAGCACCGATCATCCAGCCGATATCGGTAAAAGTCCCGTCGCCTTGGTTCTGATAAAGGAAGTTGGCCCCTGTGTCGTTGGCCACATAGATGTCCACGTCGCCGTCTCGGTCGTAATCGCCGCCGATAACGCCCATACCGTAGAGCTTATCTTGATCCACCACCCGCGCCTCCACGGTCACATCCGCAAAAGTCCCGTCGCCTTGGTTGCGATATAGGATATCCCCACTCCCCTTCATTCCGCGCGGTCCGAAGTGAACCCTTAAGCCTTTCCACACATAGGACTTATTGGGAGTGGTCTGCAGAAAGTGCTTGAAATCGACGTAGTTGGCTACGTACAGATCTATATATCCATCGCTGTTGTAATCGAAGAAGGCGCATCCTGTGCTGAACCGCTCATCTCCTACTTGAGCGTACTCGGTCACATCGACAAAAGTCCCGTCGCCTCGATTATCGTACAGTACGTTCCTGCCGTAGTTGGTTATATAAATGTCCAAGTCGCCATCGTTGTCGTAGTCGCCGATGGCGCATCCCATACCCCAGCCTGTGTCGTCCAAGTTTGCTTCGTCGGTAACATCGACGAATTTACCACGCTCGTTTCTATAAAAGGTATTGCGCGGGTGCTCTTGATCTGGAAAGCCAACCACCTTTGACCCATTCAAGATGTACAAATCCACATCGCCATCTTGATCATAGTCGAAAAAAGCCGATCCTCCCATCATGCTGTCGACTAAGTACGTCTGCTCGCTATCCCCGGAGACGTTCTGCGCCACAACCCCCACTTCCTCCGCTACATCCACGAACTGGACTCGCCTTTCTACTGTCCGTCCTTCGACAGCTAAGAGCCGTGAGGAAATGAATAAAAGAAGAAAGAAATGCATATAAACCGACAGTCTCTATGGGGTGGGAGTCTGCTGTCGTTTGGCGTCCAAACTCTGGATAATCTCCTGTTGCTCTTCCGCTTCCCGATAGCGACCGGCTTTGATATAGGCATCTTTGAGCGACCGGCGATACTCGAGATTATGCGGATCAAGACCGATGGCCTGCTTGTACTCATTGATCGCCTTTATATACCTACCCTGTTGCGTATAATGAGCGGCTAATTCACCGTGATATGTTGGATTGTCAGGCACTAAGACGACCCGCTGTTCCATATCTGCTATATTGCCTTCGCGCAGTTTTTTGAAAATCTCCATCTCCTTTGCACCCTCTTCGCCTCTGCCCCGTTTCAGATAGGCGTTGGCCAGACCGAAATGTGCTTCGGCATTGTAGTAGTCGAGTTCGATGGCTTTCTTGAATTTGCCAATCGCCTCTTCCTCTCTGCCGATCTTGGCGTATACGGTCCCTAGGGCGTAGTGGAAAACCGACCGGTCGGGTTCGAGCCGGATGGCATACTGGTATTGCTCAATAGCTTCTTGGTATCTTTTGTCTCTTAAATAAATCATGCCGAGTCGGTAACGGGTGTAGGCCATATCGGAATTAACTGCGAGTGCCTTGACGAACTGCTCCGCTGCTTTGTCGTACTGGCGCTGGCGTTCATAGGCCATACCCAGGTTGTGTTGGAACCAACCGTTTTCAGGGGCCAATTCCACGGCCCGGCGATGCTCCTCAACGGCGGCAGTCAGCTTGTCTTGGTCTGCCATGACAGCCCCTAACAGGGCTAGGGACTGGTCGGTATAGACCAAGCCCAGTTTATCGTGTACTTCGGCCCAATTTGGCTCGAGTTGCAATGTTTTGTGAAATGCTTCTGCGGCCTCTGAAAGTTTGCCTATTGCCATATAGGCGTTTCCCAAGACGAAGTGGATAGACGGTTCGTTGGCGACCAGCTTGGCCGCTTGTCGCAATTTCTCTATGGCTTGAGAATAGGCTCCTTCTTCTAGATATATCGTCCCGAGCCGGTAGCACGAGGGCCCGTAGTCAGGGTTGATTTCGATAGCTGCTTTGAAATGCTCTGACGCTTTAGCCTTCTCTTGGGTCTGTAAGTAGATGACACCTAGGCCGTGGTGGGCGGGAAAGTACTTGGGGTCGGTCTCGATGGCCTTTTGGTAAGAGTTACAAGCTGCGTCGTACTCTTGGCGAATAAAAAAAATTTTGCCCAACTTATAGTGTGATGGCGCGTAGCTTGGATCAATCTGGAGTACCTTGACAAATTCCTTTTCCGCCTCATCGAACCGGTTTTGCAGGGCGTAGATAAAACCTAGGCCATCGTGCGGATAGATATTGTTGGCATCTAATTCTATCGCTTTCTTGTACTCCTTTTCCGCGCTTTCATAGTCCCCCTTTTGGGCATAGCGCATACCGAGCTTATAATGCTCTTGGCTCATCGCGGAAGCACCCGCGCCCTGTCCATACACGGCTCCAATGTGATACAGGATACATATCAATGAAATTGCATAGCCGATGTGGCAAGTGGTACTCGATGCCTTCCGCAGACTTGAAAGATACATGGAGAAATTGTCCTCTCTCAACAAAGACGCGAGCCTTGCTGAACGGGCAGGAAAGACTAGTGGATGTGTGTCGTCCGCCCATTGCTCGGGGCCATGGCGAAAGATTTGAACTGCCACCGAGTCGGATGCGAATCACCCTCGCGGATGTATAGGCATTGGTCCATTTCGATATCGTTGAAAACCTGCACTTCTCCGCTGGTGGGCCAGACGATTTCAATAGCCCGAATAGACTCAGCCTGTCCTAGGCCTATTTCGCATTGCAGGCTAGAGGCACCAAAACTGCCCCCGCTGGTCACCGTGGAATAAATATCGCGGCTACCATGTGCAGTGTTCACGCCCACCTTTACGCGCACTCCAATGGCGGCCCGATTAGTGCGCCGGCCCTCGAGCCGGAGCTTGATCCAATGATTGCCGTGTCCTGGATTGGCAAAGAGGACATTCTGATAGACATCACCGGTGAAGGCTCCACCAATGACTGAAAAAACATCTTGGTCTCCATCGTGGTCAATGTCGCCAAAAGCCACACCGTGGCCCTTTTGCAAATGCCCAAAGCCACCCGAGATGGTGACATCTTGAAAGAAATTGCCGTCGGCATTGCGGAACATGCGGTTGGGGACTAGCGTAGCCATATACGGGTCGCCGGTGCCGATATAACAATCTTGGTACCCGTCGTTGTCTAGGTCGCCGAAATTGCTGCCCATGGCCAAGAGGGGTTCATCGAGCCCTACTTTGCGCGTGACATCGGTGAAAGTCCCGTCGCCGTTGTTGCGGTATAGACGGGGCTCTTCAGCGCGGTGCGGCAAGCCCAAATAAGCGGCCGCCACGTCCGCCACCTCACCCTTAAAGCCGGCGACAAATAGATCCTGCCACCCGTCGTTGTCGTAATCCCAGAACCAGGTTGGAAAACTATAGGGTGGCCCGGCTACGCCTGCCGTGGCTGTCACATCGGCAAAACGCCCACTCTCCTGATTGCGAAATAGCAGATTAGACTTTTCAGGTTCTAGGCGCGAGATATACAGATCCAGTTGTCCATCGTTATTGTAGTCGCCCCAAACCACCCCTTTGACCCAGCCAACCACATCGAGTCCTGCAGCCTCGGCCACATCGACGAATTGTACCGCCGATACTCCACGCCCAGAGTCTTCGCCTTGGTTGCGGAACAACTCGCACGGATGAATGGCGCTACCCTGAGATTCGTTGCCGACAAATAGGTCGACCCAACCGTCGTTGTCGAAATCGCCCCAAGCCGCTGTCTGTGTTGGGTGGAAAGTGAGCAAGCCTGCCGCCTCGGTTGCATCAAAAAAGCGCCCATTTCCCCGATTGGCCAACAGCGAGTTGGGGTAGCGTCCCCCTTCGAGCCAAGCGCCGCGCAGCACCAGTACATCCGCATAGCCATTATTATCGTAGTCGGCCTGGCAGATATTCAAGCCGCCCACAATACCCTCCAAACCTGCCGCTTGTGTGCGATCGGCAAAGATGCCGTCGCCTTGGTTGCGGAAGTAGCGGAGCGGGTCGCGCAGTCCCCAAGATGAAGCCACGATATCGAGGTAGGCGTCGCCGTCAAAGTCTTCCATAATGACTCCGCCTGAGAGTCCCACCACATCCAACCCCAGTTGGGGAGCGACATCGCGAAAAACCCCAATGTCGTAGTCAGAGGTGAAAATTTCGGGTGGAATCAGCAAGTTCTGCGGCACCCCTTCCGGGTACTGACCCAGCGTCATATAGGCGATATTGAGTAGCCAACGAGCCGACAAATTGCTTGGATCTCTGCTCAGAAACCCTAGAAATTCCTCGACTGCGGCACTCGATCCACGCTTGATTTGATGCACTCCGGTGCCGCGAATCGGCATTAGGCAAGAGTCGATATTGTGTTGCACAACACAGTTTTCTTGTTCGCCCAAACGGAGATAGGCCAAGCCCACTAGCAGTTGGAGAGAATGGCGAAGACGAGGATGGTGGACCACAGTCTGCAGTTGCCGATACTCCTGCATTGCTTGATCGGATTGGCCTGCTTGCAACAGTTCGTTGGCAAGAGAAAAGCGGGCTTGTAGGATTTGCTCCCGCCCACGACGACTGGTGGCTGCACCGGCTTGGCGTAGGTGGTCCAATTGAGCGCGGAAATATGTAACTCGGTCCAAATTCACATACGGATGCGTGGCGGGATCGACATTGACGGCTATCTCTTCTAGAAGTTCAGCCATGCGCTGGGTGCTAACCGCCTGCTCTCGTTCAGCACAGGCTACCAAGACGAGAAACCATCCTACAATAATTGGGACCTGCATAGAGCGATCTACCTTGTTATTGTCATTATTGCCCACTGCCAGTCTGCCTCTGCAATCATCGCATCCGCGCCGAAGTGTGGTACTGGGCGATCTACGAGGGCAGAATACTCAACGAGGGGCCCTCTATATTTTTATAGAGGTGGATCAATGTGGTGTTATGCGTGGTGTCTAGCGTCTAAAGTATAGCTATAACGCGTTGTGCAGCAACTTACCAGAAAAGTACGCTTATGCCGTTGCCGGTGGAGCCTTCCAGCCGCCAACTTCGTCTAGTCTCACTAGGGCCCACCGCACTCCACATGCGATTTGAACCCAGCGAGAAACATCTGTACCTTCTCGTATATGGTTTCGTGGGGCTCGGGCATCTTTTAGGTTACAAACATCTCTTGCATTCCCACCCAGAAGTGGATGCTGCCGTGCATGAACTGCTCAAAGTGCGCTCCCCGAACACCTCATATCCCAACCGCTTTGACCCCTTTGTATGTATAGCAGAAGTCCTTGACGCCTTCTTTACGCGGGGCACGGGGAGATCGGTACACGGACTTGCGACCTGAATAATTCGACTAGGAGAAACCCAAAATGGCCTACGCATCCATTGCAGCTAAGACCCGCAAAAACCCGCCTCATTGGGCCGTGCGCCAACGCGACTTGATCGCTTTAATGGACCGCGCCGCCCATCCCTTTGTCGAGCACAGCACCCGTCCAGACGGCACCCTGATCCAGCGCACAGAGTGGACCAGTATGGACGGCACGGACAATGGCTACGAGGCCTTCCTCTCGTTCCCCTTATTTTATCTGCTAGGCGGCGGAGAGCACATCTACCAGATTGCCTGCAAAGAATGGGATGCTATCACTTGGCAGTACACCAATTACGGCACGGTTGAGCGCGAGTTTGTCACTGGCTTTGACTGGTTCCACCACTCCGAGAGCTATACCTACATCTACTATTTGGCCTTGGCCGATCCCAACCACCTCATCAACCGCACCCGCGCCCTGCGCTACGCTGCCATGTACACCGGCGCCGATCCACTGGCACCTAATTGGGACGCCCAGCGCAAGATGATCCGCTCGCCGCTCAATGGCAGCAAGGGGCCGCGCTTTGTCACCACCCAAGTCGACTGGGATTACCACCGACCCATCTTGGCAGATTATTTAGCACCCTTTGAGGATATTCCCGGTGCCGATAGCTCCGATCCACTCTTCAAGGTTGATTGGAAGGACGACGAACTATTTGCTCGGATCCTCAACTTGATCAACCGGCGCATGACCCGTTGCGATGTACCTCTCAACTTGAGCACCACCAGTTTGATCACCAACGCCTATCTCCACACTGGCGACGATCAGTACAAAACTTGGGTGCTCAATTATTTGCAGGCGTGGGAGGAGCGCTGCAAGGCCAACGGCGGCATCATGCCCGATAATATCGGGCCGGAGGGAGTCATTGGCGAGTTGATGGACGGCAAGTGGTGGGGTGGATACTACGGCTGGCGCTGGCCGCACGGCGCACGCAATATCGTCGAGCCGGCCTTGGTCGCTGGCAGTTGCGCCCTACTGATGACCGGCGATGATTCCCATTTGGACTTGGCCCGCTCGCAACTCGACATGCTGTGGGAACTGCGGCGCGAGGAGGATGGCCTCGTCAAGGTGCCAGCCCGCCACGGCGACCGAGGCTGGTTCGATTTTCGGCCGCCCGATCCCTACTTGTATATTCATTTATATTATTTGAGCCAAAGCGAGCGGGATTTGGCCCGCCTCGAGGAAGTCTTTTCCGACCGCACCGCTTTTGCCGGTCTGCCCGCCGACTGGGGTGCTGCCAAAGCCGGCATCTGCCCGCCGACCGCTTGGTTTTCCTTTGTCGAAGGCAAAAACCCAAGCTACGTCGATCAAGTGATCGACTCGACCTACTCCAGCATCTGCCATAGTCTGAATCGCCTAGAGAACGACGACAGCGATCCCGAAACGCGCGAGTGCTACCACTTCCAGCGGCTCAATCCCGTGCTGCCCGAAGCTCTGATCCAGATGGCCTTGGGCACACCCGCGGCGATTTACAACGGGGGAATGCTCCAGACCCATCTGCATTATTTTGACCCACAGCGTCGTCGCCCCGGTCTGCCCGAGTACGTCGCGGCTTTAGTGGATCGGGTCAGCACCGACCGAGTTAGCCTGACGCTGGTGAATACGGACCCAGTGGCAGGACGCGATGTCCTGTTACTGGCCGGTGCCTTTGGCGAGCATCAATTCACCAACGCCCAACTAGCAAACGAAGACGACCAAGACCAGTCTGTTGAAGTAGGGGATCGGTATCTCTCTGTGCATTTGGGACCGGCCGCTCAGGCTCGCTTACATCTTGGGCTGAGACGCTTTGCTCACCGGCCTTCCTACCACTCGCCTCTGCGCTAGGCAAATACGAGCGGCTGATAAAAGTCGGGTTGGTGAAAGCTCGGCTTGGGCGTATCTACCGGTGCCCACGTGCCCCAGTGCGGGTGAGAGGTGCGGTCGCCGCATTTATAGAAGTTGCCCTTCCACTGGGTGCCGGACACGGGCGTCTGGGC
Organism: Candidatus Latescibacterota bacterium; assembly: GCA_007571365.1. Taxonomy (GTDB): domain Bacteria; phylum Latescibacterota; class UBA2968; order UBA8231; family UBA8231. Next base: position 61,200 of record RKRN01000055.1, on the reverse strand, counting down.
ACCGAAGTACTGGGCGAAGAGGGCAAGGGGGATGCGGTACTCGACCGCCCAAGTCGTGGGGATAGTGCGCTCAGGCTCGACGATCCGGGGCAGCGTGGTGGCGATGCGGATGGTGGCTCCGTCGGCATCGCTGACATTTTCAGTTTCTCGGCCTTGGGCGCGCTCGGCGGCTGAAGGGCAGCGGTGCAGGAGCATGGTGCCGCCGCAGTTGACTTCGAAATTGAAGTAAGCCGGCGAATCGGGTAGAGGTGCGACGAAGAATTCGACGCAAGAATCGGTGCAGACTGAATCTTGGAAACACTCGGCTACAGCGCGGACGTAGCGATCTTCAACGCGAAAGATAATGGATAGTGCCCGCTCGTCGTAGAGCAGGCGCACCTGAGTGCGGGGGCGGTGGCCGGAATCATCCCAAGGAAAGTGGGTAATCTCTAGGGTCTCGGCCGCTTGCCATTGGAGACGCTCCCAATCGGCGTCGGGCAGGTCGAGGGCGTCGGTGGGATGAATGGTGTAGTGCATACAGATATAATAATCAACGGTGAAGCCGCGTGAAAGCGGTGCCGTGCCGTTTGACGAGGGGCACGGCCTCAAGTATTTTCCTAACAACTTGTGGAGCGACCGGCAATTGGCTGCGGGTCGCCTTTTTGTGAAAGGGATGCCTGTTGCGTCGAGCGATTTTTTCCGCCATGGCCGCGCTGTTCCTCGCCGGAGCAGCCCAAGCCCAGATACAAACCATCGTCACCGATCACTTCCGGGTCCATTTCGCACGCGGGGCCGAGGGTACTGCACGCCGAGTAGCCGAAACCTGCGAGGAGGTCTTTCCCACGCTCGCGGCGGCCTACGACTACTACGACGACTTCCGCACCATCCACGTCATGGTCTTCGACAACTCCGACGTGCTCGGCAATGGTTGGGCCAATTACTACAGCAATACCATGGCCATTTGGGCCACCAGCCTCGATTTTGAACTGCGCGGCAGTCACGATTGGATCAAAAACGTGGTCACGCACGAATTGACGCACATCATTACGCTCAACAAGGCGCGCAAGAAGTGGCCCTTCCAGTTCGCCCTGCTTGCAGTCTCGCGCTTCGACTCCAATCCAGACATTACATTTCAATTTCCGCTGTACCATCTCAATGCCCCGCGCGGTTGGACCGAGGGCATCGCCCAGTACGGGGCGCACAAATTCGGCTACGACTCTTGGGATTCGCACCGCGACATGTTGCTGCGGATGGCAGTGCTCGAAGACGATCTGCTCTCGTGGGAGGAAATGGGGACGGTTTTGGACCGCATGGGCAAGTTCTACGGCGAGTTCGTGTACAATCAGGGCTACGCGATGATGGTGTACATCCACGAACAGTACGGTGCCGAAAAGGTCGATGAACTGACGCATCAGATCGGCTCAATGAGCTTCGACCCGGCCATTCGCCGGGTGTTGGGCGTTTCCGCGGATCAGTTTTACGCGGATTGGGTCGCCTTCTTGGCCGAGAATTACGGTCGCCTCGAATCCGAGATCCGCGCCCAGGGTTTCTTTCAGGGCGAGCCGCTGGACCAGGTCAACGAGGGCGTGCTTGAATACCATCCCGTGCTGTCGCCGGACGGCAAAAAACTGGCGTACCTGACCAGCGAGCAGCAGGATTACGCGCTCACGGTGCTCAAGATCTACGATTTCAAGACGCACGAAAAGACCGAGCTCAAAGGCTGGATTGATACGCGGATTGGCTGGTCGCCCGACGGGGAGGAGATTGTCTTTGTCCGCAACAAGGGCGGTTTTAACGATCTATATATCTACAATTTGGCCGAGGACCAGGAGCGCCGCATCAGCGCCAATCTGCGCGCCAAAGACCCCTCGTTCTCTCCCGATGGCCAGCGCATCGCCTTTGTCCACAACAAGGACGGGACCAATAACCTCGGCCTCATTGATCGCGACGGCACGGACTTGGCCTATCTGACCAACAACAACGACGCCACCCAATACATGGCACCGCGTTTTTCGCCCGATGGCGAGTGGCTGCTCTTCAGCGTGTTCCGCGGCCAAGACCGCGACATCGCGATGATCCGCGCCGATAGTCCGCCGCGACCCAAGGTTTTTGCGAAGGCCGAAAAGAAGAGCGAAGACGAAGAAGGCGAAGCAGACGAAGAGAAAACCATCGACGTCTTTCCCGATACGGTTGCCTTCGCCCATCCCGACTCGTCGGGGTTTCGCGCGGTCGTAGCCTCGCCGGCCGACGAGCGCGATCCGTACTGGCTGCCCGATGGCTCAGGTTTTGTGTTTTCGTCGGACCAGAGTGGCATTTTCAACATCTACCGCTACCGCTTGGAAAACGACCAAGTCGAACAGCTAACCAACGTCATTGGCGGAGCTTTCGTGCCGACCGTAGCCGACGACGAGCGCGTGGTATACAGTGGTTACCACTCCAACGACTATAGCCTCTATAGTTTTGAGATGGGCGAATTCGAGCGCGACGCACGCTTTGAGCCGGTGGCGATGCGCGACTATCGCTCCATTTTCGACGGCCCCAAGCTCGCCGATCAGTACCAAGTCGCGCCGTACCGGGGGCGCAACGTCTTGCGCTACATCCCGATTCTACAGGTCGGCCCTACGTATGTCGGCAACACTTTTGGCCTCAATCAGGCCAGCGGCGGCTTGCAGTTTTCCACCGGCGACATGCTTGGTGGGCAGGAACTGACGGCTTGGGGCATTGCCGGCAAGAACATGCGCAATGCCACAGACCTCAATACGGATGTCGGCTTTTTCTACGAGCGCCGACTCCGGCCACAGGTGGGCAATAATCGGACCTTCAACCCCTCGTTTTACATCGCGGGCCGCCGGCGCGAGATCGACAACCTGATCAAAGATCGCCAGATCGCGCCCGATACGCTCGACGTGGACAATATCTATCCGGTGCCCGTCGATTCGGTCACCAGCCTGCTCATCCCGAACGTCCGCCAATACATCTATCAGAGCACGAGCCGCGAAGATTTGTTCAAGACATCCTTGGGGCAACTGGCCGTGGGCGTCGATGTGCCGCTGACTCGGCGAACCGAGTTGAACGCCCTCTATATATGGCGCGACTACGCCGAGGGCTGGACCTTACGACGCTTTCGCAGCCAGAACCAGATCTATTTGGAACAAGACGGCGTCGATATATCAGCCTCCTTAGATCCGTCGCTTTTGACCCAAGATACCCTGTTGGTTGACAGCGAAGATCCGCTGACCTTCTACGGCGATCTCAGCTTCTTTCGCACACACACTCTCAGCATGGCTTGGCGCTACCAGAAGATCAACCCCACGGCCGACCGCTTGATCAGTCCGTCGGGCCGCGCCTTGGCTTTAGTCTATCGCTATTTAATGCCGACGGTAGCCGATTCGCTGACCGAGCAAATATCCACCGATGGAGTCCCCCGCGATCAGTTCGTCGGCGTCGAGCGTCGTATGCGGGCCAACGAATACATAGCCGCGTACAACGAGCGGGTCAGGTTGCCCTTCAACAACTCGCTCAACATCAATCTTATTGGCGCGTACAAAAACGTCCGCCTCAAGCCCCGCTTTATCGAAGATGGCGGGTTTCTCGAAGGCCGCTTCTACTGGCCCCTGCGCTACTATGTCGGCGGGCGCGACTTCCTCAGCGGCTATCCCTACTTCACTGATTCTGGCACCAAGTTGCTCTACGCCCGCGTCGGCTACGAGTTTCCGGTGCTCAAGCGCATCAGCAGCCGCTTTATCAACTTCAACTTTTCCAAGCTCTACGCCGAGCTATTCGCCGAAGCCGGGGTGGTGGGCAATTTCTCGCGCTTTGAGGACATTGACTTCTGGTCGGGAAAGCGATGGCGGTCTTGGCCCAATACCGACCAATTCCTGACCGACGTGGGCGGCCAGTTGCGGCTACAGCTTTTTACTTTTTACCGCATCCCGATGTTTGCCTATCTGCAAGTGGCGCGTCCGCTCTCATCGTCCCGGGTGCAGTGGTTCAAGAGATCGTCCAATGGCGGTTGGGGGGAATCCGAATGCAACCCGACCGAGCAGGACTGCTATCTGACCGTGCGGGACTCCGAAGGCGGCCTGAGCGAGATTGACAAGTGGCGCTTCTACTTTGGGTTCGGGCTGTGAAACGCGCAGAGCGTCAGGTGGGCAAAGTCGATCTGCACAAGTTGGCCTTGCGGCTCAAAGTGATAGAAATGATCGGCCTATACGCCCGTCGCCGCCGCCTCGACGAGGCCTATTTGCGCTGGTATCGCCTGATTCAGCCCAACTGACCTTCAGTTCGGCCTTGTCGCAAGAGCCTCAGCGCGAACTGGGCGTAGCTCAAGCTGGAGACGACGACCAAGGCCGCTGCCGCTAGGCTTAGCCCGGTGCGTAAGCTAGCCGGGGCCTCGAGGACGTAGCTGAGGGCCGTGAGCACCATGCAGACGGTTGTGTACTTGCCCCAGCGGTTGGCGGCAATGACTAGCCCCTGTGAACGCAAAAGCAATCCCCCCACCGATACGATCACCATATCGCGGGCAAAGAGCATCGCCAAAAGCCATAGCGGCAAATCGCGCCAGAAAACTAGCCCACCGAGTAGAAAAGCGAGGAAAATTTTATCGGCCAGTGGGTCGAGTACCTTGCCGAGGCGGGAGACTTGGCTGTAGCGCCGCGCCACCCAGCCGTCGCCGATGTCCGTGGCCCCAGCGAGGAGCAGCAGGAGCACGGCTTGGAGTTGGTCCTCTCGGGCGATGAAGTAGAGCAGGAAGGGAATGAGCAGGACCCGCAGGACGCTGAGGAAATTGGCCAACATGGTCGAGCTATTGCAGCATTTCGCGGGCGTGTTGGCGCGCTGTGTCTGAAATGGTCTCGCCGGCCAACAGATAGGCAATTTCCTCGGCGCGAGCCGTCGCGTCGAGCAGTACAACCTCGGTGGTGGTCCGCTGTTGCTGCTGCTGCTTGCGCACTGAAAAGTGCTGGTCGGCGAGGCTGGCAATCTGTGGCAGGTGGGTGATGGCGATGGTTTGGTGCGCCGCGGCGAGGGCCTGTAGCTTGCGGCCAACGGCGGCGGCGATGCGCCCCGAGATTCCCGCGTCGATTTCGTCGAAGACCAAGGTTGAAACGAAGTCGCGCCCGGCGCCCGCTTCCTTTAGAGCCAGCATCACGCGCGAAATTTCCCCGCCCGAGGCAATGTGCGCTAGGGGTCGCGGTGGTTGGCCGGCATTGGCGGAAATGTGGAAGGCAATGTGCTCCATGCCGTGCTCACCGGCCGCGTAGTGCCGCCCATCGCGCTCAACCGCTCCCTCCGGGTCTTCGGTGGTTGCCAGTTCGATGTAAAACTGGGCCTTGGCCATGCCCAATTCCCCGAGAGCAGCGACTAGCGACCGCGACAAGGTGGTGCTGGCCTGCTGGCGCGCTGCAGAAAGGGTGAGGCAACAGGAGGCAAATTCGGCGAGTGCTTGATCGCGGCGGTCAGCCGCTTGGGCCAACTCAAAGCGGAGGCGATCAGCGCGATCTTCACGCGCTTCAAGCTCGCGGGCGTGGTCTAATACGGCGTTGAGGGTTCCGCCGTATTTCTTTTTTAAGGCGCGCAGGCCATCGCGGCGCTCGCGCAATTCGTCGGCGCGCCCGGGGCGCACCTCGATTCCGCGGGCGTAGTCGCGGAACTGGCCGGCTAGGTCTTCGACCTCGTAGATCAGCTCCTCTAAGGCCGCAGCTTGAAGACCAAGTGCAGGATCGATTTCGCAGAGTCGGTCGAGCTGACGACGAATTTGGCCGAGTACCTCGCAAACCGCGCCGTCGCGCTGATAGAGCAAGTCGTAGAGCTGGAGGCCGCCTTGGGATAGCGTGTCAGCGTTGTCGAGGACTTGCAACTCGCGTTCCAATTCGGCCTCTTCGCCCGGTCGGGGAGTGAGGCGGCGAATCTCTGCTAGCTGCAAGGCGCACGACTCGTCTTCGGCTGCGAGTGCGTCGCGCTCGGCGCACAGCCGGTTGAGGCGGGCCACGCTATCCCGGTAACTGCGCCAGTGCTGGCCCACGAGGCGACGCTGGTCGTCGAGACCGGCAAATGCGTCGAGAAAGCGGGCGTGGAGCTTGGGGTCAAGTAGCGATTGGTGTTGGTGTTGGCCGTGCAGGTCAATCAAGATCGCGCCGATTTGCTTTAGCTGCTTGATGGGCTGACCTCGGCCGTTGACAAAGGCTCGCGAGCGGCCTTGGCCGCGGATTTCGCGACGGAGGATGAGTTGGCCCTCCTCCAAAAGAACGCCCAGCTCGGCCAAGCGTACGATTTGGCCTTGGTCGTCTAACTCAAAAAAGCCCTCCACCGCACACGAGTTGGCCCCTTTGCGCACTAGGTCGGCGTTGGCGGGGCCACCGAGGATAGAATTGAGAGCGCCGATGAGGATGGACTTACCGGCCCCGGTTTCCCCAGTGATGACGTTGAGGCCGGGGCCAAATTCGATCACCGCTTCTTCGATAAGGGCAAAGTCCTTGATGTAGAGGCGAGTCAACATCGGGCCGGGGCCGAAGGGGAGCTATTGGTCGTCTTCGGCGTCCAGAAAAGAGAGGCGGAATTGGCCCTCAGCATCGGCGGTGAGGACTTGGACGCGCTCGCGGGTCTGGTCGAGCCACTGGCCGCAGATGCGCGAGGCGGCAACGCCTTTTTCAAATACTTCGAGGGCCTCTTCGAGCTTGAGGTCGCCTGCTTCGAGGTGCTGAACGCTCTCTTCTAGTACGGCTAGGGCTTCTTCAAAAGATTCACTCATTGAGTTTCTCCTCCACGCGGCAGATAGCACCGCCGCGGCGAAAGCGCAGTTGCAGTTTGTCGCCCGGCTGAAGCTCGTTGCCGTCGCGGACGAGGCGTTTATTGGCGACGCGTTCCACTAGAGCAAAACCGCGCGCTAGGCTCGTAAGCGGGCTGAGGTCGTCGAGGCGGGTGGTCGCGGTGGCTAGGGCCTCGACCCGAGTGTGCAAAAACCAATCGAAAGCGGTATAAAGGGCTTGGCGCCGCTCGTCGAGGTATAGGCTTTGCTGCTGCAAGCGATCGTCGAGGCGGGCGCGCAGGCGGCTCGGGTCGCAGTGGCGCACCCGCTCCCCTAAGGAACTGAAATAGCGCTCCATTTCCGCGAACAAGCGGCCTTGTTGCTCGGCGACGCGCTCGCGCAGAGCACTGCGTTCGCGGGCGACTATTTCGGCGGCGGCCGAGGGAGTCGGAGCGCGGTAGTCGGCCACGTAGTCGGCGATGGTGTAATCGATCTCGTGGCCGACAGCACAGATGACAGGTTGAAGCGACTGGTAGATAGCCCGGGCGACAGATTCGTCGTTGAAGGGCCAGAGATCTTCGGGGGCACCACCGCCGCGGCCGACAATCAAGATGTCGATGTCGCCTAGCTGATTCAAGCTGGCGATGGCGGCGGCGATCTCAGCGGCGGCCCCCTCGCCTTGAACCCGAGCGGGGCAAAGGACGATCTCGATGTCCGGGGCGCGCCGGTCGAGGATTTGGATGATGTCGCGGATGGCCGCGCCGGTCGGCGAGGTTACTACGCCGATTTTGCGGGGATACGGAGGCAGAGGGCGCTTGCGGCTTGCGGCGAAAAGCCCTTCGGCCTCTAGGCGGTTTTTGAGCTGTTCAAAGGCAATGGCCAGTTCACCGACGCCAGCAGGTTTGATCTGCTCGGCATAGAGTTGGTACTTCCCGGCGCGCTCGAAGACGGAGATATAGCCGTACACCTGTACTTGCATGCCCTGTTGGGGGCTGAAGGAGAGCGAGCCGGCCTGCCACTTGAACATCACCGCGCTTAGCTGGCTCGCATTGTCTTTGAGCGTGAAATAGCGGTGGCCGGAGCTATGGTGGGTGTACTGAGAGATCTCGCCCTCGACCCAGCACTTGGGCAGGCTCTCTTCGAGCAGCCCCTTGACTTGGCTGGTGATTTCGGAGACCGAGTAAGGCGAGTGAGTAGCGTCTTCGGCATCGGCCCAGAAGACCGGCTCTCGAAAGGACATAGGTGCTCCGGGTTAATCCATTAGTAGGAATTGAAAATTAGTGTGTGCTCGTCGCACCCAATTTCTAATTTTTAATTCCTAATTCACGTGCGGTCAAGGCTCGGCTAGCTGCAACCGCTCGATCCGGGTGGCCCGGCCGCTTGCCTCGTCGGCCTCGACTAGTGCGCCGCAGAGGACTGCTTGGCCGTCGGCGGGCTTGAAACGGGTGGGTACTTGGGTGAGGAACCGTTGGATGGCTATTTCGGGACGGACGCCAATCACGGATTCGCGGATGCCGGTCATGCCGGCGTCGGTTAGGTACGCCGTGCCTTGGGGCAAGATGCGCTCATCTGCGGTTTGCACGTGGGTGTGAGTGCCGATGACGGCAGTGGCTAAGCCGTCGAGGTGGAAGCCCATAGCCATTTTCTCAGCCGTAGATTCGGCGTGGAAATCCACGAAGACTAAGGGCGTCTCTGTGCGCAAGCGCTCGACCTCGGCGCGGCCTGTGCGGAAGGGGCAGTCAATAGTGGGCATCCCGGTGCGCCCTTGGAGGCAGAGCACCGCCACGGAGGGATAGCCGCGTCCGGCGACTACAGTCACCCCGATGCCGGGCGCGTCTTTGGGATAGTTGAAGGGGCGCAGGACGCGGTCGTATTGGTCTAGGTACGGGATGAACTCGCGGCGGTCCCAGACGTGGTTGCCGCTGGTGATGACGTCGACACCATAGCTGTGCAGCTTATGCACGATGCGGTCGGTGAGGCCAAACCCTCCGGCGGCATTTTCGCCGTTGGCGATTACCAGAGAGACTTCGCGCTGTTTCACTAATTTGGGAATTACGGCTGCGGCGACCCGGCGGCCCGGCTGAGCAAAGATATCGGCGACGAAGAGAATGTTCACCGCGCGTGAGACTCGGTGCGCATCTCGCGGATGATGCAGACGCGCAACTGCCCGGGGTATTCGAGTTGTTGCTCGAGCTTGGCGGTGATGTCGTCGGCGAGTTGTTCGGCATACGTGTCGTCCACCACCTCGCTGTCGACCAAGACTCGAACCTCCTTGCCGTTTTGCAGGGCAAAAGCCTGCTTCACGCCCACGTAGTCGGCCGCGAGTTCTTCGATGTGGTGCAAGCGGCGGATGTACTCCTCGACCTTTTCTTTGCGAGCACCCGGACGGTGGGTGGAGATTTCATTGGCGGCTCCGACTAGGACGGCGATGGCTGAGCGCGAGGGGGTGTGCTTGCTATGGGTTTCGATAATCTGCACAACTTCCGGGCTTTCGCCGCCCTTGCGGGCCAGTACGGCACCGGTTTGCGCTGGGTCGTTGCCCAACTCAAAGTCCTGTGCCTTGTCGATGTCGTGCAAGAGACCAGCGCGGCGCGCTAGCCCTATATCAAGGTTGAGCATTTCGGCCATCATGCCGGCCAAAAACCCAACTTCTTTGCTGTGGACCAATAAGTTTTGTCCGTAGCTGGTGCGGAAGCGGAGCTTGCCCAGCGTTTCCAATAGCGACTCGGATAAATCGTGAATGCCGAGGTCAAAAGCGGCTTTGGAACCGGACTCGCGGATCATCTCCTCAACGGTGCTACGGGCTTTGTCATATACTTCCTCGATGCGCCCGGGGTGGATGCGTCCGTCGCGGATGAGTGCTTCGAGAGTGTATCTGGCCACTTCGCGGCGCAGTGGATCAAAGCCCGAGAGCATGACCATGCTAGGAGTATCATCGACGATGACTTCGACGCCGGTGATCATTTCAAAAGAGCGGATATTGCGTCCGTCGCGACCGATGATGCGCCCCTTCATGTCGTCAAAGGGGATGGGCACGACCGAAAGCGTACTCTCGACGGTCAGTTCCCCGGCGAAGCGCTGGATGGCGCGGGTGATGATTTCTTTGGCCTCTAGGTTGGCCGTGGCAACCGCGGTGTCCTTGATCTCGCGGACCTTGCGGGCGGCAACTCGGCGGGTGCCCCCCTCTAGCTGATCAAAGAGTATGCGCCGAGCTTCCTGTTGGCTGATGCCAGCCAATTCTTCCAGCCGCTGACTCTGCTCGCGGACGAGGTCTTGGGCTTGGGCCTCGGCGGCAGCTATGGCCGCCTCGCGGAGGTCGAGATCCTGCTCGTGTTTGAGTTGTTCGCGCTCCTTGCTCGTGAGCAGGTCTATTTTGCGCTCTAGTTGCTGTTCGCGCTCTAACAGCTTGGCCGCCAGATCGCGCAACGAGCGCCGCTGGGTCTCTTGCTCCTTTTCCAGCGGAGCCCGCTCGCGGTGCCATTCGTCCCTTGCTTTGAGCAAGGCATTTTTTTTTAAAGCCTCGGCTTCTTGGCGGGCGCGGGCGACGATCTGATCGGCGGTGGCTTGTGTGCTTTGCAGTTTGCTGTTGCGCAGCCACTCACTCCCTAGCCAGCCGAGGAGACAGCCGCCGGCGAAAAAGGCGACGGCAGAACAGATTAGGACTATGTAGTCAAACCCATTAAACAAGGGTATCTCTTTCTTATCCTTATCGGTCTCGACGCCTTCGGCATCGGGCCAGAGCACGCGGCTCGGAATACTTCAGCTATCGGAACGGGGGACTTCTACTTCGGCGAAAAGGTACCCAAGTGAGGTAGTAAGCTGAGAAGTTCGCTGGGCTATATCAGCTTCAGTGGAATCGTAGGCCTCCCGCAGGGAGAGGAGTTCCTCTACTAAGCTCAGACTGGCCAAGATGGCCACTTGGAGTGGGGAGCCGCCCTTGAGCTCGCGCTTTATTTCGTACATGCGCTCGTCCACCATCTCGGCGATCTTTTGTACGCGTTCGGCAGAGTGATCTTCGTCAACTTCTAGGGTATAGTGCTTGTCGAATATTTTGACTACTACTTGGGACGGCATACTAGATCCCTTTCTCAGATGCCTTTGTCTACTTCGACCTCTGTGTCGGCTGCTTCGATCTGCTTGAACTGTTCGTTTTCGCTGCTGAAGGTACTATCCAAGCGGCTGAGGAGCTGTTCGATGCGTCCCCTTACCACTTCTTTGTCCTTTTTGATCTGTTCGTTTTCACTGCTAACGACGCTGATTTTTGCTTCGAGGCTCTCGACGTCTGCCTGCAGGGTGTCATTTTTTTCTCGAAGGTGCTGGATCTGACCCTTCAGTTCGTCGTTTTCCTTGCGCAGCTTTTCGAGGACTCTCGTCAGGCGATTGATGTAGAGCTCGAGGCGTTCAAAATTTTCGTTTACATCCATTGGGGTCACTGTACTCCTGATTGAGGGTTGGAATTAGCGCAAACGAGCGCCGAACCGCGCTTGGAGACTCTTGAGCATCGCCGAGATCGCCGCGTCGGCCTGAGCGTCCTGCAACGTCTGTTGGCGGTCGCGCAGACGGATGGCGAATGCCACGCTCTTGTGGCCTGCTTCTATTTGATCCCCTTGATAGAGGTCAAAAACCTCAATGGACTCGACGAGCTGGAGCGCACTATCTCGCATGGTGGCGATAAGTTCGGCGGTTGCAGTATCTGCGCGTACGACTATGGCCAGGTCGCGCTCGATCGGCGGAAATTTGGGAAGCGGGACAAACGAGTACTCCCGACCGTGCCAATGGCGTACTAGCGCGGTAAACGATATTTCAAAAATATGTACTTGGTGCTCTAAATCAAATGCCGCGCATAAGTCGGCCGAAGCTTGGCCCAGCCAGCCGAGAGGCTCGCCACCGAGGGAGATGCAGGCTGCGTGTCCCGAGCGGCATTCGGGGCGGGCGGCGGGCGTAAAGCGCAAATCCCCCTTGCCCACCAGCACTTCGAGCAAGCCTTTGAGGTCGAAAAAGTCGGCCTCGCGGGCATCGGCCTGATAGGGAGAGGCTGAAACGCGGCCCGACCATAAAGCGGCGAGGTGCCAGTTTTCCTCGGGCCTGGCGCCCTTTTCGGCCGCGGCGATAAAGCACTTGCCCAGCTCGAAGATGGCCACTCTTGTGGCCCGTTGGTTGAAGTTGCGACGTGCGATGTCTAACAGGCTCGGCACCAAGGTGGGGCGCAAGGCGTCTTGGGTTTCGGTCGGCGGATTGGTCAAGCGGGCGGATTGGCCGGCGGATCTGACTAATTCGAGCCAGCGGGATTCGACGATCGTATTGCTGACAACTTCGTCTAAACCCAAGCCCAAGAGCCGTTGCCGTGCGACCTGCCTAAAGGCGAGTTCGGGGTCGCGCCGGGTGATCCAAGGGCCGGATGCCTCTTGGCGGCCCTCAATGCGGTCGAAGCCGTAGATACGGCCAACTTCCTCGATGAGGTCGACGGGACGGGTTAGGTCGGGACGGAAGCTCGGGGCCGTTACCACGAGAGGCCGACCCGATTCGACCCGGCAGCCGAGGCGTATGAGAATCTGAACGATGGCAGCGGAATCTAACTCCGTAGCCAAGAGCTGGTTGGTGCGCTCGACGCAGAGTGGGATCTGGTGGCGTTGGCCGGGGCGCGGGTACACGTCTAAAGGAGTTGGGGCGACTGCGCCGCCGGTCAGTTTGGCGATTAGGTGAGCGGCGCGGTCAATCGCCTGCACCGGGGCGTCCCAATCGGCACCGCGTTCAAAGCGCGTGGCGGCCTCCGTGAAAAGCCCTAGGCGCGACCGGGCTAGCCGCACGCACGATGGGGCGAAATACGCGCTTTCGAGCAGGAGGTCCGTGGTGTTGGCCGATACTTGGGAATGGGCCCCACCCATGACCCCGGCTAGTGCTTGGGGGCGCGTTCCATCGGCGATGACTAGCATCTCTTCGTCGAGCTGACACCGGGTGCCGTCGAGCATCGCTAAGGTTTCGCCAGCGCACGCCCGGCGGACGACGATTCGCCGCTGGTCCAGTGCCTGCAGATCGAAGGCGTGCAGAGGGTGCCCCAGTTCCAGGAGTACGTAGTTGGTTATATCGACGACGTTATTGATCGGGCGCTGCCCCACGGCTTGGAGCCGGCGTTGGAGCCACTCGGGCGAGGGGCCAACCTCGACGCCGCGGACGATGCGGCCAACGTAGCGCGGACAATCGTCTGGGACCTCGATGTCGATCTGCACGTCTTGTGCGGTGGCTGGTCCGCTTTCGGGGACCTGGGCGTTGGGAAAACGGAGGGGATTGCCGGTGAGTGCGTGGACCTCGCGGGCAATGCCCAAGAGGCTCAGGCAGTCCGGGCGGTTGGGGGTAACTTCGAAGTCAATGACCACGTCGCCCAGCCCGGTGGCTGCGGCAAAGGGGGTGCCGACCGCGAGCGCCTCGTCGAGTACCACAATGCCGTCGTGGTTATCGCCCAGCCCGAGTTCGTCTTCGGCGCAGAGCATGCCCTCGGATGCGACGCCGCGGATCTTGGCTTTTTTGATTTGCATGCCGCTGGGCAGTGTGGTGCCGGGCAGGGCGACAGCGACGGTTTGCCCGGTTGCGACGTTAGGCGCCCCGCAGACGATGGTGTTGACCCCGGTCCCCACATCAACTTGGCAGACGGTCAAGCGATCGGCATTTTCGTGTGGGCAACAGGAGTTGACGCGACCAACGACGACGCCTTCGTAGCGCACACCGAGATCCTCAACGCCCTCGAACTCCAAGCCCGCCATAGTTAGGCGCTCGACTAGCTCGGGCCAATCCCAAGCGAAGTCCACGTATTCCTTGAGCCAGTTATAAGTGATTTTCATAGCGGTTGCCGGAAACCTTAGAACTGGCGGATAAACCGCAAATCGTTTTCGAGAAAACGCCGCACATCGTCAATGCCGTGCCGGATCATGGCGATCCGCTCCAACCCCATGCCGAAGGCGAAGCCCGTATATTCGTCTGGGTCGTAGCCCACCGCGGCAAAGACGGCCGGATCGACCATGCCGGCGCCGGCGATTTCGATCCACCCAGTTCCTTTGCAAATAGAGCAGTTCGCGCCTTGCCTCTGGCAGATGCAGGTAAAATCGTATTCCACGCTTGGCTCAGTAAAGGGAAAAAAGTGCGGTCGAAAGCGCACTTGAGTCTCCGCGCCCATAAGCTGGCGTCCCATAGCCTCAATAGTGCCCTTCAAATCGGCGAAAGAAACCCCGCGATCGACATATAGGCCCTCGATCTGATGGAAGGCAAAGTAGTGGGTTGCATCGGCTGTCTCCTTGCGGTAGCAGCGTCCCAAGGAGATGATCCGCACCGGCGGCGGCGTTTGCTCCATAACGCGGATCTGCACCGTGGAGGTGTGAGTACGCATGAGGCCGCCGCCCTCTAAATAGAAGGTGTCGTGCAGGTCGCGTGCGGGGTGATCAGCCGGCGTATTGAGGGCGTCGAAATTGTGGTACTCGTCTTCGGCTTCTGGCCCGTCGGCCACGTCAAAACCCATGCCTTGGAAAATGCTGATTAACTCGTCGGTAAGCTGAGGCAGGGGGTGAGCACAGCCAAACAGGGGCCGTCGGCCCGGCAGTGTTACGTCGAGAGCAGAAGCCGCTTCAGCCACCTGCCGGAGGGCCAGAGCCTTGTCGTCTAGCGCCTGCTGAATGGCCTGTTGGGCGCGACCAGTGGCCTGCCCAAGCGCAGGCCTTTCGGCCGCGGGCAGGCGACCGATCTGCCGGGCGATCTGGCGCAAGCGGCTCTTGCGCCCGAGGTGGTAAACTCGCAGTGCCTCCAGTGCCTTATCGTCTTGGGCCGCCTCGATTTCCGCGACGGCGACCGACGCCAATTGTCGCACTTGTTCTAACATTATAGACTAATAAAACAAAAAGGGCCCAGCGCGTATCGCCGGCCCCTTTTTGTCAGATGGGTGTAAATTTAGACGTGGGGCCGGGCTTGTTCGACTACCGCAGTAAAGGCGGCCGGATCGCGCACGGCTAGGTCGGCCAACACCTTGCGGTTGATTGCAACGCCGGCTTGGGCCAGCCCGTGGACGAGTTGGCTATAAGACATGCCGTTGCGGCGGGCGGCGGCATTGATGCGGACAATCCAGAGGCGGCGGAAATCCCGCTTGCGCTGACGCCGGTCGCGGTAGGCGTAGGCTTGAGCGCGGTCAACGGCTTCCCTGGCGGTGCGGAAGAGGCGGCTGCGCGCACCCCAATAACCCTTGGATTGTTTGAGTACCTTCTTTTTGCGCTTTTTGGTAGCTACGGCGTGATTTACCCGTGGCATGGATTACTCTCCGTTAAACTCGCTTACTTGAGGTTCAGGGCACGGCGAACATTGGCTAGATCGGCGGACGAGACCGAACTGTTTTTGCGGAAAGCCCGTTTGCGCTTGGTCGAACGGCCTCCCAAAAGGTGTGTGGCATAGGCATTGCGCCGTTTTAGGCTGCCCGATCCGCGTTGCTTAATGCGCTTGGATGAGGATTTGTGCGTCTTGATTTTGGGCATGATAATCCCTTTGTCTTAATTAAGCAGAAAGAGGAAAAATAGACCATGACATAGGGGCTGTCAAGAAAGAGCAGTCCGCCCTTCAGGCGGTGAATTTTGGCGGGAAAACTCGCGGCCCCGTCTAAATGCTGGAGCGCGGCCAGTGGGAGGGTAGGCGATTAGGCGGGGGCCGGCGATCTACATTTTTCGATCTGTTCCCGTACTTGGGGACGGATAAAGACTGCATCGAGAGACAGCCGCGCAAGAGCACAGCACAACAGATGCACCCGGGCTTCGGTATCGAGTTTGCGATTGACAATCAAGTAGGATCTACCGCCATAGCGGCAAAGCCCACCTTGGCCCTCAAAGTCGTCGTAGCGCACCTCAATGTCCAGCCCGGCGGCGAGGGTTTCAAGTTCCTGCAGGAGAATGGTAGCATCCATTAAAAAAATAATAGAACCGCAGGTCGCCGCTAAGCAAGGAAATTATTGGGAACTGAATGGCGGATTGTTATTATATGTCTCCAGTTCAGAGCGCATCCCTAGCGAAGAGAAAACCAACGGTGACCGCTGCAAAATCCCAAGTATTGGTGACAAACGACGACGGTGCTGATTCGCCTCTTTTAGTGCCTTTGCTGCGGGAGCTATCCAAGTTGACCGGGCTATGCGTGGTGGTGCCGGCGGCGGAATGCAGTTGGACCAGCAAGAGTATGAGCCGCTTTGAGCCATTGGTACTAGCTGAGATGGAATGCGGCGGCTTTCCCATCCAGACGTTGACCGGCAAGCCGGCCGACTGTGCCCATATCGGCATCCACAACCTCTGTCCGCAAAAGCCGGCCCTAGTTGTTTCTGGCATCAATATGGGCGTCAATTCTGGTCTCGCTTTCGCGCTGAGTTCCGGCACCATAGGAGCGGCTGTAGAGGGCTTTCTCGCTGGGGTGCCATCCGCAGCCTTTTCGCTGGAGTTGCCCGAATCGGCTTTTGCGCTCTGGCGGCGACATCGGCAGCTCGATCCCGCGCTCAATGCGCTGGTCTCGGCGGCGGCGGCCGTCACTGCGGACATCGCCGCCGAAATTCTGCGCGGGGGGTTGCCAGTTGGTGCCGACATGATCGCAGTAAACATGCCCGCTAGTACCAAGCGCGAATCACCGAGGTGCCTGACGGGTTTGGCGAAGACGAGCTATGGTCCGCTATTCGCTCGGCATGGGGCCGAGCCGCACTTCGCATACCATAGCTGTCGGTTGCAGTTGATTGGCGACGGAGCTAACAGCGATGTGGCAGCCTTGGGGCGCGGCGCAGTCGCGATTACGCCGCTTCGCTATGCGCTTGATGCTCCGATAAGCTCGCTTGATCGCCAGCGCTTTGAGTGCGGCATTTCCCTGAAAGCGTAGGAAAGCAAGATGGTCGTGGTTAAGCGGCTTCTCGCAAACGGCAGTTGTATCGGCGTCCTATTGCTCGCCGGGAGCACATGGGGTGAGGGCCGCGTCGATTCCACCCACAGTCAGCCCTCGTCCCCGCTGCTGGAGTCGGCAACTGAGCAGACCGTGGAGGCCGTGCGCTGGCTGGCAAAACGACGCCAGTTTACCCTGCGGGGCATTCCCTATGGCGTCACCGGCCTGCCGTTTGCTTACCTCAGCCCCAACACGGGCTGGAATTGGGGGGCGCACGTCCACTGGGCTGACTACCGGCGGCAGCCCTATCTCTACAAGCTGACGTTGCACGTCCAGCAGTCTTCTGAGGGTAAACTAAAAAATCGCGTACGACTGAGAGTGCCTCGCATCTCGGGGACGGGCTTCGGCCTGAGACTGGAGTTGTTCCGCGAGCGCAATATACGCACGCGCTACTATGGGTTGGGCAACGATAGCGCATTCAATCGAGACTTCACCAATCCCAAGAGCGCTGATTTCAAAGACGAAAACTACTACTACTACATTCTAGAAAGAAACCCGCGGCTATTGGTAAGCCTTTTTCGCCAGTTGTACGGGCCAGTATCTATATCGGCCGGTTTTGGGCTGGAGCGCGTTGATGTGGACCAGCGGGGGACGCCGGCGTTCTATTTAGAGCGAGGCACCCCAGACGGGGTGATAGATGGGTTTTCGGGGTTTATCAGTGCTGCTCTCCAGTGGGATACCCGCGACGACGAAGTGGTACCGCGGCGCGGCTTCTTTCAGGAGTGGTCGTACGAGTCGGCGCGCAACTCTCTGTTGGCGCTGTTCTTCGAGCCAATTGATTTCAGCCGCGTGACCCTGACCAAC
Source organism: Candidatus Latescibacterota bacterium (assembly GCA_007571365.1). Classification (GTDB taxonomy): domain Bacteria; phylum Latescibacterota; class UBA2968; order UBA8231; family UBA8231. The sequence continues at coordinate 43,736 of RKRN01000055.1, read as the reverse complement.
TACTACTACATCCCGCTGTCGCCGCGGATAAATTTCTCGCACCGCCTCGTATTGGAGGTCCTCAGTGGCGAAGTCCCCCTCTACGCCTATGGCGAAATAGGCGGCAGCCGCCGGGTCAAGGGGCTAGGCGGCAGCGATTCGCTGCGCGGTTTCGACACCCAGCGGTTTACAGACGATGTGCGCTTTTTGTCCAATGTCGAACTGCGCTACCAACTGTACGACATCTGGTTTTACGGACAGTACATAGAGTGGCAGGGGGTAACTTTTTTCGATGCGGGCCGAGTCTGGCCCGATTTGGATAAGATCCGGTGGTCGGGTATGCACATCAGCGGCGGCACTGGGGTGCGCATGGTCTGGGACGCCGATCTGGTGATCCGCATGGGTACGGGCATAGCCGATGAGCAAATGGATGTCTGGCTGAGCCTAGGACACAACTTCTAGGCGTGGCTAGCAGGCAGCCTTCGGATTCGGAGCCAAAAGTGCGATCAAACGCGCCAGTTCCGCCGCCATGCGGTCGCGCGAGACGATGCGGTCGATAAAGCCGTGTTCAAGGACGGTCTCGGCTCGTTGGAAGCCTTCGGGTAGGGGGGCGTCCGTGCCGAGGAACTGTTGGATGACGGTTTGGCCCGCAAAGCCGATGCGCGCACTAGGTTCGGCCAAGGCTATATCGCCGAGCATGGCAAAGCTGGCAGTGACACCGCCATACGTTGGGTCGGTAAGAATCGCAATATAGAGTAAACCGTTTTGTGAGAGTTGGTTGAGCTTGGCGCTAATCCGCGCCATCTGCATCAGCGAATAGGCACTTTCCTGCATTCTAGCACCACCCGACTGGCAGACGATAACCAGCGTGCATCGTTCGGCCATAGCGCGGTCGATGAGACGGCAGAGCTTTTCGCCGGTCGCGCCGCCCAAAGTGCCTGTGAGATAACGCGAGTCCATGATCGCCAAGGCGACAGGGTGGCCGCCGATTTGGCCAATGCCGGTGTACACTGATTCTTTTAGGCCGCTCTGGCGGCGACTGGTCTTGATTTTGTCTCGATAGCCTTTGAACTTGAGCGGGTCGACAGGTGCTACGTTGGCGTTAATTTCGGTGAATGTACCGTCGTCGACGAGCAGGTCGATATACTGCTGATGGCCAATGGGGTAGTGGCAAGCGCACTCCGGGCAGATCCAGTGCCGGCGTCGCAGAGCCATCTCGTAGTTGGAGTGGCCGCACTTTTTACACTTGATCCAGATGCCTTGGCGAATTTCGCGTTTTATTAGGGACTTGATCCCAGATTTCATTTTTTCAAACCAGTTCAAGGCTGCTCCTCTCAGATTAGCCCTGCCATTTGAATCCGGCAGAAGTAAACGTGGTGCTAGTTCGGATGAGCGCGTAAAAGCGTTGATAAATAGTGAATAAAGTGCATTAAAAATAAATACTTGTCAATCTACAGATGCGAGGCAAACTGCGAAAATGTAACGCAGTTGCTATAAAGATGTAATGGCGGGAGTCGTTATAATACTGCGATATTTATGCGGTCTTTGAAGTTGCTGAAGTTGCATCTCAAAGGGTAAATCCATATCTTGACGACTCAGTGAAGGGTTGGTTTTAAGGCGATGAACCGCGAATTGACCGTAGCCATATTGAGGATTACCTACCGTGAAATGTAATCTGATGCGTACTTTAGGACTAGCGATCTGTACTTTAATTTTTGGTCCCGGGGTTGAGGCCGAAGAAATTGCAAAGGCGGATTCAATCCGCAAGTATAAGTACTACGCCAAGACAGCTCGCCAAAACAAAGAGTACGACAGAGCTATAAGCTATTATACGACTCTTTTGCAATATAGCCCTCAAGACCTACAGGCCGCCTACTTCTTGGGAAAGGTGTATTACCAAAAAAAGGATTATGTCGGTGTGCGTACTGCACTGCGCCAAGCAATCAGTATTGACTCACTGCATCTGAATACCAATCTGCTTCTCTATTCGGTCTATCAAGCTGACTTTCCCGATTCGGCTGCTTGGAGCTTGGAGCGCGTATTGCTCAAAAAACCGGACGCGGCTGAACATCGTCACAAATTAGCCGATCTCTATCGCCGTGAAGGCCACAACGAGCAAGCTGTCGCCCACTACGAGAAGTTGATCGAGGATGGGGCAGAGGATGCCGATCTATTTGAAATACTTGCGTTGTTGCACCAGGAGTTGGGACAGGTGGAGCAAGCACTTGAGTGGTGTAAACGCCAAGTCGAGGGCGGGACGGGCGGAGTCGACCAATTGGAGAGCATCGTCGAACTGAAGCTAAAGGTCGGCGATATCGAAGGGGCTTACGACACGCTGTTGAAATTGGCCAAGGTGGATTCTCAGAACGCCTATTCCTACTATAACCGCATTGCATCAATTGCCTCTGAAGAGGACGACGACACTTGGCGCTGCAAGGGCCTCAAGGGCATGGTAGAGGCTGACCCCAAGGATTTGCCGAGCATAGCTGAGCTAGTAGAGTGGCACCAAGGCCGCAGCGAGTTCTCCGCGGCAAAAAAGTGGCTGGGGCGGGGGCTGAAGGTAAATCCCAAGGATGCACACCTACTGCTACTCAAAGGTGACAATCTGGTGAAAGAGGGCGACGAGGAAGAGGCCATCGCCGCCTTTGAGAAAGCCAAAGCCGATCCGGCTTGGGAAAAGGTGGCCCAGCAGCGCATCTGGCAGCTCCGACCGCCCGAAACCGAAGAAGAAAAGCTCAAGCGGCAGTTCTTCGGGGGCGAAGAGGCTCAAGAGGAGCAAAACTAAACACCGCTCCGGTCTGTTGGGCCGGGGCTAACATTTGCGAGGAGAAAAAATGCTAGATCTTTTTCACGACGGTGGATGGGCCATGTATCCCTTACTCGTTCTACTCATCGTCGGCGTTGGAGTGGCTATTGAGCGCCTGTACAATCTGTCGCGGTCGTCGATTGATGCTGAGAGTTTTTTCAAGGGCCTCGAAAAAGCACTCAAAGACGGAGACCCCGAGGCCGCGGCTGAGTTGTGCTCAAACACGCGCGGTCCGATTGCCTCCGTTATCCACGCTGGGCTCCTGCGCTTGGAGCGCGGCATTGACCACGTCGAGAAAGCCATTGACAACTCTGGTGCGGTAGAGATGGCCTTTCTCGAGCGCGGCATGGTCTGGCTCTCGACCGTAGCTAACTTGGCCCCGATGATCGGCTTTTTGGGCACGGTCAGTGGTATGATCAACGCCTTTCAGGCGATCAAGAAAGCTGGCGATGTCGAGCCTTCCATGGTTGCCGGTGGTATTTCCGAGGCCCTAATCACCACAGCTGCGGGTCTGATCGTGGGCATCCTGATCCAGTTTTGCTACAACTTCTGCGCCAGTCGCATCGATAAGATCATCGCCGACATGACCGAACAGACGGCCAACTTTATCGACTTATTGATCGACTTATTGGCCGAGCGCGAGCACCGAGGAGCCTAGGCGTGATTGGAAGGCGTCAGAGCCGGGTCTCCCCGGAAATCCCCACGGCTTCGATGGCGGATATCGCCTTTTTGCTGATCGTGTTCTTCCTCGTCACGACTACCATGAACCAAGACAAGGGTCTTTCGTTGCACTTGCCGCCGGTGGGCGAGACTAAGGAAATACAAGAAAAGAATATTCTCAACGTGTGGATCAACGCCCGCGATCAAGTCGCCTTTTTTGAGAATGATCAGTTAACGCCCGTGCCGTTTGCCGAGCTCAAGGCGCGAATCGAAGGGCGTCTGCGAGAAAACGAGAATCTGATCGTCTCGCTCAAGACCGAGCGCGGGGCTACCTATCGGACCTTTGTTGATGTGTTAGACGAGCTCAAACTGGCCGGGGCCACCAAAATCTCGATTGCCAACCCGGAAGAATAGTCGATGAAATTCGTACGCAAAGCCAAAGTAGTTAGTGTCATTCCCACGGCCTCCATGGCTGATATATCCTTCTTGCTCCTCGTGTTTTTTATGGTTTCGACGGTTTTCGTGCGCTATCGGGGCGTGCCGGTAGAATTGCCACAAGCCGAAAAAATTGAAAAACTAGAAAGCCGTCGCAACGTATTGCAGGTTTGGGTCAACAGCGAAGGGGTCGTCAACATTGAAGACCGGAATATCCCGCTTTCTGAAGTGGGCAAGTTGGTGCATAGGTACCTGACGGCCAATCCTCGGTTGATCATCTCGTTGCGGGGCGATAAAGACTCCGAGTTCGGGGTGATTTCCGATGTCATGGAGGAATTGCGCAAGGTCGAAGCCCTGCGGGTCAATTTCTCCACAAAGCGGGAGTTGGACGAATGATCCGCGGCAAACAGCCTGAAGCCAACCTGCGGTTGACGTACCGAAAGACGTTATGGGCCTGTACAGGTCTTTCCACCCTCTTGCATGCGGCCCTCTTTGGCTTCTTCCCTAGCTTTGAGCCGGAAGCCTACGCCAAATCCGAAGAGCCAATTGTCATTCAACTCGAAGAAATTCCCGAGACCAAACAGGAACGCCGGCCGCCACCACCAGCCCGACCGGTCGTGCCCGTGCCTACCGACAACCCGGATGTCCCGGATGATGTGACCATTGAGGACACAGACCTTGATTTCGGTCTCGACGATCTGGCACCGCCGCCGCCATTAGAGGAAGAGGTGGTTGAGGTGGTTGAGTTAGAAGAGGAAGAGGAAATCGTCGAGCTGTGGCGGGTCGAGAAAAAGCCTGTGCTCATTAAAAAAGTGAAGCCGAAGTATCCGGCTACCGCCCAGAAGGCCAATATTACTGGCAAGGTGTTTGTCACCGCGCTCGTGGGCAAAGACGGCAAGGTTGAGCAGATCGGCGAGATCACAGGGCCCAAGGTATTCCACGAGGTCGCCCGAGCGGCCGCTCGCCAGTCGGAGTTTACGCCGGCGATGCAAAACGACAGGCCCGTCAAGGTTTGGGTTAGTTTGCCCTTCACCTTCAGGCTCAACTGACGGTTGCCATATCCTCCTATTTCTTCTATATTTAGTAGTACTTCCCTTTTCTTTCTTCCCCGCACAAGCACCGTCCACAGTACTCTGAACAGACTAGTGGGAGGATTGATCTATGCGGTGTCCCTATTGCAATTGTGAAGAAGATCGGGTGGTGGATTCGCGGTCGTGTCGCGAAGGTATAGCGATTCGCCGTCGCCGCGAGTGCATAAGCTGTGCCAAGCGCTTTACAACCTATGAGTATATCGAAAACGTACCCCTATCTGTCATCAAAGCCGACGGTCGCCGCGAGCCTTTTGATCGCAGCAAACTACTCGACAAGATACAGATAGCCTGTTACAAGACGACCGTTTCGGCCGAGGAAATCGAGCAACTCGTCGATCAGGTCGAGGCCGAAGTGGGCAGTCTCAACGTGAAAGAAATTCCCTCCAAGCAGATCGGCGAGCGCATTATAGAGCATCTGCGCCAGCTCAACGATGTGGCGTATGTGCGTTTTGCCTCGGTCTATCGTCAGTTCAAGGACAAGAGCGATTTCATGCGCGAATTGGAGCAATTGGCCAGTAATTGAGGTCGGTGCTGTGTTTTTCGTGCGTCGTAACTGAATTAAAAAGAAATTGCTCTGGGCCTTGTTTTTGACTTGACAAGTATCCGCCCCTACTCTACTTTAGACCTCGACACAACATCTTGTGTCAAACGAGTGTAATGCTCTAAGATAGTGTATTTTAGGGCTGCACTTTTTTGTTTGCTCTCCCCTGATCCTAACAGCAGTTAACTTATTTTGGCGATGTTTTCCACTTCGCCCATGGACTTTTTTGTTTTAATGGGAGGGCATGATGGAGTCCGAACGCGCAGTCGCACACCGCTTTAAAGATATGCTGGCACAACTTGAAGGCCACGGGCTCAAGCGCAACGGCCACGACGCTCTCTTGGCCCGTGCCGCCGATGCTAAGACCTATTACGGCGACAACGATCTCGCCATTGACGTTTTGCACAACAAGTACTTGGCACCCGGCGAAACCGGCCCGCTGCACATCTGGGATCGCATCGCCCGGGCGATGGCCTCGGTAGAGAAGGATCCCCAATACTGGTACGACCGCTTCTTCTCGCTATTAATGGATTTCAAGTTCATCCCCGGCGGGCGCGTCATGCACGGTGCTGGCCGCGACGAGGCTAGGCGCAAGCCGACGCTGTCCAACTGCTATGTCATCCCCATTGAAGAGGACAGCTTGGAAGGCATCTATCGCTGTCTGAGCGAATCGGCGATGGTGTACCGCACGGGCGGTGGGGTCGGCACGGACTTGTCGATTCTCAGGCCGCAGGGGGCTCCGGTCAACGCCACGGTGGATGCTTCGCCGGGTTGCACCGCCTTTATGAACCTGCTCTCTGAGAGCACCAATGCCGTCTCCCAAGCCGGTCGCCGCGGTGCTCTGATGCTGACCTTGCGGGTCGATCATCCCGATATCGAAGACTTCATCACCATCAAAAACGACTCCAATCGCACCAAAGTGCAGTACGCCAATATCAGCGTACTGATCACCCATGAGTTCATGCAGGCTGTGTTGGCCGACTCAGACTTTGACTTGCGCTGGGGGAGCAAGGTGTTCCGCACGGTCAAAGCGCGCCAATTGTGGGACAAGATCATTGCCAATGCCCACGCTAGTGCCGAGCCGGGCATCATTTTTTGGGACACGATGCGCGAGCACCACAATGTCGAATACGCCAATCCACTCACTAGTACTAATCCCTGCGGCGAACAGCCACTGGCCTCGTACACAGCCTGCAACTTAGGCAATCTCAATTTGGTGAACTTCGTCCGGGCCGATGGCGAACTCGACTACGAGGAGTTGGGGCAGGCCGCCCGCGTGGCGACCCGCTTTTTGGATAACGTCATTGATTACAACGTGGACAATCATGCCTTGCCCAAAATCCGCGAAGCCGTAGCATCCGACCGCCGGGTGGGTTTGGGTATCACCGGCATGGCCGATGCGCTGGTCTTGATGCAGAGCAAGTACGATTCGGACGAAGCTCTGGCGATCATTGACCGCATTATGGCCACCATCTGTCACAACGCCTATGAAATGTCGGTCGAACTGGCTCGAGAGAAGGGCTCCTTTCCGCTTTTCGGCTGGGAGGGCGTCAAGCAGAGCAAATTTATCCAGGGCCTGCCCCAAGCCCTGCAAGAGAAAATCGCCGCGCACGGTCTGCGCAACTGCACCTTGATTACCATGCCGCCGGTCGGCACGGGTTCGATTGTGGCGCAGACGAGTTCGGGGATTGAGCCGATCTTTTGCACCAGTTACACCCGCCGGGTAAAGCAGAACGACGGCGAAAGCTTCCGCGAATACAAGGTCTATCACCCGCTCATCCAGCGCGTCTTCGGCGGCGACGAGGACCTGCCCGACTACGTCGTGACAGCTCACGAAATTGACCCGTACTTCCGCGTCAAGATGCAGGGCGTGATCCAGAAGTACACCGATAGTAGCATTTCCTCGACGATCAACCTACCCGAAGACATCGCCCTAGAAACGGTCGCCGACATTTACATCACCGCGTACAAGGAGGGCCTCAAAGGGGTGACGGTGTACCGCGAGGGTAGCCGCGAGGGCATCCTACAGACCGAGGGCCAAGCCGACAAGAAGGAAGCTGAAACTCCGGCTGTGGAGATTCCAGATTCACTCGGGCCGGATGGCTTTCGGCACCGTCGTCGTCGCCCGGCCGTCACCACGGGTATTACCGAGCGGATCAACACCGGCGAGGGCAAGATCTATGTAACGATCAACGAAGACGAATACGGAATCTGCGAAGTCTTTAGCACCATCGGCAAAGCGGGCGGCAATGCGGCCGCCCAGTCTGAGGCCATTAGTCGGCTGATTTCGCTTGCGCTGCGCTCGGGGGTTGATCCCCAAGAAGTCATCAGCGAGTTAAAGGGCATTTCGGGGCCGAGTCCGGTGTGGGAAGATGGCGAGTTGGTCCTGTCTACGCCGGACGCCATTGGCAAGGCGATGGAGCGCTATTTGCAGCGGAAGGTAGGCAATCAGCCCTCCGAGGACGGGCCATCTTTTTCCGTTGCAAGCAGCGAGCCAAAGACCCTAACGACCTGTCCAGAGTGCGGGGCGACGGTAGCTTATGAGAGTAGCTGTCTGATATGCAAGCACTGTGGCTGGTCCAAGTGTTAAACTTAAACTAAAGCCGGACTGTGCTTTTTGTTCGAGGCGAGGATGTCGTCGGGAGACCGGCGGCATCCTCGTTTTTTGTTATAACTCCAACGCCAATCCATCGTAGGCTAGTTGTACGCCGGAGGGGAGTTCGGTATTGGTCTGATGGTGGTCGAGGTCGTGGGCTACATGCGTGAAATACGTGCGAGCGGGCTGGAGTTCGGCGACAATGGCCAACGCCTGCTCGACGTTGAAATGGGTGGGATGTTCTTTGTAGCGCAGCGCGTCAAGGACCAAAACCTCTAGGCCATGCAGTCGCGCCATGGCCGCCTCTGGAATGTAATTAGTGTCCGTGGCATAGGCGAAGTTGCCGATGCGGAAGGCGAGAACCGGGGACCGGCCATGATAGATGGTGAGCGGCTCAATGGCGAGTCCACAAGCTGTGAACGGTCCGGCAATCGGACGCAGGGCTAGCTGCGGCGTCGCACTTGGAGCGTCTTTGTCAAAAGCGTAGTCGAAGACTCGTTCGATACGTGCAATGGTGTGCGGATCCGCATAGCAGGGCAGCGGCTGATCGCGGTCAAAGCAATAGGCGCGCACGTCGTCGAGGCCGTGCAGATGATCGGCGTGGCCGTGAGTCAACAGCACGCAATCGACGCGGTCGATCTGATAGCGCAGGGCCTGAGTTCTGAGATCCGGGCCAGCATCAACGAGGATTGACCGGCCTTGATGTGCTAAGTGTAAGGCACAGCGCAGGCGCTTATTTTTCGGGTCGTCCGAGGCGCAAACTGGGCAGTAGCAGCCGATGCGCGGCACCCCGATAGAGGTGCCAGTGCCGAGGAAGGTGACCTTCATGCTGGCACAGCGGGCAGGGTCAGAATCCGGGGCCCGTCCTCAGTAATGGCGACGGTATGTTCGGCGTGAGCGGCAAGCGAGCGGTCGGCGGTGAGAGCAGTCCAGTCATCGAGATGGTCAATTTGCGGGCTCCCTAGGCAGAGAATCGGCTCGATACAGAATACGTGTCCCGGCTTGAGCAGCGGGCCTTTACCGGGCGAACCATAGTTTTCGATGTGGGGTAACTCGTGCAATTCGCGGCCAATGCCGTGGCCCCCGTACTCGCGCACTACGGCCAGTCCTTGGCTCTCGGCGCGGTGCTGGATGGCGTGCGAAATGTCGGAGAGCCGCCCGCCGGGCCGCGCGCAGTCAATGCCCTGCGCGAGGCAGTCGAGCGTGCCATTGATAAGGTGCTGTGCCTGTGTGCTGACCGCGCCAACCGCGACGGTAAAGGCCCCGTCGCCATAGTAACCACCGAGACAGGCACCCACGTCAATGCTGACGATGTCGCCCTCTTGCAACGGAGTTTCGTCGGGAAACCCATGCGCGACTGCGGCGTTTACTGAAGCGCAAATTGAGTAGGGGAAGCCGTGGTATCCCTTGAAAGCGGGTACTGCTCCTAAGGCGCAGATTTCGGCCTCGGCGACTTGATCTAGTTCGAAGGTGCTGACGCCAGGCGCGATGAGCACTTCGAGCTTCTGCTGGACGGCGAAGACGATCTCGCAGCTCGCGGCAATGTGCGCTATTTCGCTTGATTTTTTGCGGTGAATCAAGGTACAAACCCCGAAGAATGTAATGCACAATACTAAACGTGTTACAAAAAGACGGTGGCTCTGGTTTGTCAAGAGCGCGTCTTGCGATTGTCTGAGGGCGTCTATATATTCAAAAAATTGCGTAACTTACGGCTTAAAAGCTACAAACCGAGGGAGCAGATGGGTAAGTCATTGGTAGTTGTCGAGTCGCCAGCCAAGGCCAAGACAATCAACAAAATTTTAGGCAAAAATTTTGTAGTCAAACCCTGTATGGGGCACGTGCGGGATCTGCCGCCGAAAGAGCTGGGCATCGACGTTGCGGACGGCTTCAAGCCGCGCTACGTGACCATTCGGGGCAAGGGCAAAATCCTCAGCGACCTCCGCAGAGCAGCCCAAGCCGCCGATACCACCTACTTGGCTACCGATCCCGACCGCGAGGGCGAAGCCATTGCCTGGCACGTGGCTCAAGCCATCTCCCCCAAGAACGACAACGTCAAGCGAATTCTCTTCAACGAGATTACACCCAAAGCGGTACACGAGTCGTTAGAACACTCGGGTGCGCTAGATTTCCACAAGGTCGATGCCCAACAAGCGCGGCGCGTACTCGACCGCTTAGTCGGCTACGAGATCAGCCCGCTGTTGTGGAAGGTCATACACTCTGGGCTATCAGCTGGCCGAGTGCAGTCCGTCGCCGTGCGATTAATCTGCGAGCGCGACCGCGAAGTCAAGGCATTTGAGCCTCAGGAGTACTGGTCAATTGAGGCGCTTTTGGGCCGCGATGGCCGGGGGTCTTTCTGGGCGCGCCTTTTGGCCAAAGACGGCGATAAGCTCAGTATCGGCAATCAGGAGGGGGCTGATCGCATCGCTGGTGAGTTGGCCGCGCAAGATATAGCGGTCAAAGAAGTCAAGGAACGCGACCAAGTGCGCCGCCCGGCGCCGCCCTTCACGACCAGCACCTTGCAGCAAGAATGCGCCCGGCGGATGCGCTTTTCGGTCAAGCGCACCGATACAGTAGCTCAGCAGCTATACGAAGGCATTGAGGTTGAGGGCGAAACCCGAGGTCTCATTACCTATATACGCACGGATTCAGTACGCGTTTCAGCCGACGCCATCGTCGAGGTGCGCGAGCAGATCGCCGCCCTTTACGGCCGCGATTACGTGCCCGAGACGCCCAATCACTACCGGACCAAGAACAGCGCCCAAGACGCCCACGAGGCCATACGTCCTACCTCGGTAGCCTTGCATCCAGACGAGGTCAAGCACTTGCTCACGTCGGATCAGGCGCGGGTGTACTCCCTGATCTGGAAGCGATTCGTGACCTCGCAGATGAAGCCGCAGGTTCTCAACATCACGACGGCCAATGTCGAGGCCGGACCCTACTTGCTGCGCGCTACTGGGAGCGTCGTCAAGTTTCCGGGCTTTACCCTGCTCTACAGCGAAAGCAAGGAAGAAGAGGACAAGTCGGAGGGCGCGTCTAGTGTCGAGGGGGCACGAGAGGACGCGTCGCGGGCCATACCCGCTGATATCGCCGAGGGCGAGGTGCTAAAGTTAGAGCAGATCGCTCCTGAGCAGCACTTTACTAAGCCACCGCCGCGCTTTACGGAGGCGTCGCTCGTCAAGCAACTGGAATCCGAGGGCATTGGCCGCCCCTCGACCTATGCACAAATCATCACTACCATCCTCGACCGCCAGTACGTCGAAAAGGTCGATAACCGCTACTTTGTGGCCACTGAGCGCGGCCAGACCGTCAACAAACTACTTGTCGATACCTTTCCGCACCTCTTCAACGTAGCTTTCACGGCCAATATGGAGGACAAGCTCGATCAGATCGAAGATGGCGGCACCAACTGGGTGGAGATCGTGCAGCAGTTCTACAGCTCGTGGAAGGGCGACTTAGACGCGGCCAATAGCCAACGCAAGGAGCTAAAGCTCGCGCTACAAGAGATATCGGACGAGGACTGCAAGGAATGCGGGGCCGACATGATCGTCAAGTGGGGGCGCAACGGTCGCTTCCTCGCGTGCTCTGGTTACCCCAAGTGCAAAAACACCAAACCGCTCGAAGAGCAAAATGAAGAGGAGACCGCCGAGGTCTGCGATCAATGCAGTGCGCCTATGCTTGTCAAGATGGGGCGCTATGGTCGCTTCTTGGCTTGTAGCGGCTATCCAGATTGCAAAAACGTCAAGCCCTATGTCCTTGGAATCCAGTGCCCAGAGGACGGTTGCGAAGGGCAGATTGCGGAGAAGCGATCGCGCAAAGGCAAGGTTTTCTTTGGTTGCAGCACGTATCCCCAGTGCAAGTTTGCCAGTTGGGACCGCCCCATTGACCGCAAGTGTACGCATTGCGAGGCCGCCTTGCTCTACGAAAAGGGGAGCCGCAGCCCTGCCATGTACTGCCGGATTTGCGGCACGAAGTACGAAAGAGAAGAGGGCGAAAAAGACAAAAGCGCCCAAGCTGCCTGACTATCCTTTCCTCCTTGGCTTGCTACGCCATGGCCGATGCACCGCAGAGCGCTCTGCACGCCGGATCCAGCCTTGAAGAGGGCATTGCCCGCTTCTTGGAATACTTGCACAAAGAGCGCAACTGCGCCGAGTACACCCTCAGTTCATATCGCTGTGACTTGCAGCAATTCGCCCGCTTTCTCTATCCGCGAGTCGATAATTTGCAACTGCCGCTGCGCGTGGTGCAGCGCGAGCAGGTGCAGGCCTTTGTCGCCGACCTAGAGGAAAAGGGCCTTAAGACCAGCACGGTTGCCCGCAAATTGACAGCCCTGCGCTCGCTTTTCCGCTATCTCTGTCGCGAAGGTGCGATTGCCGCCAATCCGGCTGGTGCGGTGGCATCGCCCGTGGTCGAGCGCGCATTGCCGCGGCACCTGCCCGTAGAACAGGTCGCAGAGGCCATGGAAGCCCCGGCGACCGAGCGGTTTAGCGGCGTGCGGGATCGGGCCATTCTAGAAGTATTCTACGGAGGGGGTATTCGCCTCGGGGAGTTGGTGGCACTCAATCTTTCGTCGCTGGCTCTGGCCGAAGGCACCATCAAGGTGATGGGCAAGGGCCGCAAAGAGCGCATCGCCCCCATTGGCGCAAAGGCGCAAGAGGCACTCAAAGCGTACTTGCAACGCCGCGCCGAGGTCCTGCTCGAATTCGACATGTCCCAAGTAGAAGCCGGTGCCCTCTTCCTCAACGGGCGCGGTAAGCGCTTGAGTCGCCGTACTGTGCAGCGCATCGTCGAGCGCCACTTACGCACTGTGTCGGCAGACGATTCGCTCAGCCCGCATCGTCTGCGCCACTCTTTTGCCGCCCATCTCCTCGACGCTGGGGCCGATTTAGTGGCCGTCAAAGAACTTCTCGGCCACGCGACTTTAGCCGCGACACAGAGCTATACTGAAGTGAGCTTGGAGCACCTGCAAGCCATCTACGCTGAGGCCCATCCGCACGGTGCTGATTAGCATCTTGGTCGCCCTGTTGTTGGGCTGTGCCAAAGTCGGGCCGCCCAGCGGCGGGCCGGTGGACAAAGAGCCTCCCCGCATTCTGTCTCACTACCCGGAGAGCGACGCCTTGGCCGTGGCGCGGGATACCGAAGTAGAAATCGTCTTCAGCGAACCCATGAACCGCGAGCAGACCGAGGCCGCTCTTTTTATATCGCCGGTCGGGCCGCTGCAACTGTCGTGGCACGGTCCACGGCTGCGCATTGTTAGGCCCTTGGCCGAAGAGCGAACTTATGTGTTGACGGTGGGTACTGGAGCGCGGGATCTGCGAGGCAATGCTTTGACTAAATCCTTCACCTTAGCTTTTGCCACCGGCTCGCAGCTCGACCAAGGTTTGGTGCGCGGCCGGGTGTACCAAGATCATCAACCCGCGGTCGGTGCCCATGTTTGGGCCTATGATTTGGGAACCTTTAGCGGGGAAGTAGGATCGGGCGAACCATCCTATCAGACGCAGAGTGGCGCCGATGGGGACTACGAGTTTGTCCGCCTCGCTCCGGGGCCCTATCGGGTGCTGGCCTTTAGGGATGCGAATCGCAACGCCCGGCCAGACACCGACGAGTGGTTGGCCCTGCCGTCGTCTTCTGTGGAAGTGGCGGAGGAAGCAGTGCGAGCCGGCGACTTAGCACTCGTGCGCCAGCAGATGCCAGCACCCGTGCTCAAGCGGGTCCAAGCCATACACGCCGAACGGCTGATGTTGCTTTTTGCCGAGGCTGTAAATTTTCGAGAATTAGAATTGGAAGTCGGCGGCCTAGCGGTAGAGTCGCTATATGCGGCCCCAGATGTCGAGGAGAAAATTTACGTCGAGACGGCAGCGCAAGAGCCGGATCGGCACTATGCCATACAGCTTGCAGTCGCTGGTGTGCCCGTGCTGTGGGACGCGCCCGTGCGCGGCAGTGTGCGGCCCGACCACAAGCCGCCCTCTTTCGTCGGGCTGGTGCGAAATCGACTCGCCCCAAGAGACGCGCTGGACTTGCTTTTTTCTGAAGCGATGCAGGCGGCCGCGTTGGCAAAGGTTTGGACGGCGAGCGACTCGACGCAAGCATTAGCCGGGCAGTGGCAGTGGCCGGCCGCCAACCGCGCCCGCTTTGTGCCGGCCGAACCGCTGGCACCGGGGGCGTATCGGCTCGCCGGGTCGGCGGCCCAATTCGCGGACCGGGCTGGCAATGGCCTCGCCGACAGCCTGCTGACGCTTTCTTTTAGCGTCGGCGCGGAGACGGCGGCGATTCGGGGGCAGGGGCTGGCCGGGGAACAAGGTCGCATCCGAATCGCGGCTTTCAACGAGGACGGGCGGACGTACGCGGAGTGGGCGGACGAAGCGGGGCGATTTGATCTAAATGGTCTGCTGGCTGGGACCTATTCGCTGTGGGCGTTTGTAGATCGCGATGGCGACGGAGAGTACAGCAGCGGCTCGCTCAGCCCTTTTCGCTATTCTGAGCCTTATGGACGCTATGGCGAGCCGATTGACTTAGATGCAGGCCAAATCGTCGAAGAGATAAATATCCCATGCCGCTGAAGCTGACTGAGTTGACATTTTTGGTGCTAGTGCTCCTAGGCTTAGGGGTTGTGCATTTTTCTCGCTTGACCCCAGATGAGCGAGACCAGATCCAACTGGAGGTGTGCTTGGAGCAGCTCTACCTGTTCGAAAAAGCCTATTTTGCCAAGCATGGTCGCTACTTCGACCCCAATGACGAGCGAATTCGGCGCGCTTGGTGGCAGATAGAGGGCTATACTTGGGAGTTCTGGCCTATGAGCACCGGATTCTGGTTGGTGGTGCGGGCCGATTTGGACGGGGACGGTCAGCGTGGGGCTTGGACCATAGATGCTGTACATTCAAAGGTGAAGATCCTGAACCAAGACTGAGCAAACAGGCCCATCAGATGGCGATCTCCATGGGGATGGCCGGGTGCGGGTGGTAGTTGAGCAGTTTGAAATCGTCGTAGCGGAAGTCGGAAATCGACTGGCTGCGATTTTTTATGGCCATCACCGGCAGTGCCCGGGGTGGGCGGGCGAGTTGTTGCCGCAGTGCGGCGACGTGGTTTTGATAGATGTGGATATCGCCGCCGGTCCAGACGAATTCCCCGGGTTGCAAGCCGCAGACTTGGGCCATCATCATGGTCAGCAAACTGTAGCTGGCGATGTTGAACGGCACACCAAGCCCCACGTCGCAAGAGCGTTGATAGAGTTGGCAGGAAAGTCGACCGCGTGCGACGAAAAACTGGAACAGGCAGTGGCAGGGCATGAGGGCCATTTGTTCCAACTCGCCGACGTTCCACGCACTGACGAGGATGCGCCGCGAATCGGGATTAGTCTTGAGCAGGTCAATGGCGCGTTGAATTTGGTCGATAGGGCCGTCTGAGGTTGACCACTGGCGCCACTGCTTGCCGTAGATGGGACCGAGGTCGCCATTTGCGTCGGCCCATTCGTCCCAGATGCGGACCTTTTTCTTTTGTAAATAGGCCGTGTTGGTGTCGCCTTTGAGAAACCACAATAGTTCGTGGATGATAGAGCGCAAATGCAGCTTTTTGGTGGTCAGGCAGGGGAACCCGTCGGCGAGATCAAAGCGCATCTGATAGCCGAAGATGGCGCGGGTGCCGACGCCCGTGCGATCATCTTTGGCCTCGCCGTGGTCGAGGCAATGGCTTACTAGGTCGAGGTATTGTCGCATAGCGCAATCAGGCGACGGGCAGGTTGACAGGAGCGTACCCGCCGCGTATTTTCAAATCCCTATTTGAGGCGACGTGGCCAAGTGGTAAGGCAGGGGCCTGCAAAGCTCTTATCCCCGGTTCGATTCCGGGCGTCGCCTCCATTTTTTTGTCTAAGTGCCGGGGTGGCGGAATTGGTAGACGCGGTGGACTTAAAATCCACTGTCCGCTTAGGACGTGCCGGTTCGAGTCCGGCCCTCGGCACCACTAGCCCCTTAATTCAGCAACTCCAGTGCCTGCATTGCTGCGCGAATGTACCCTAGGGCAAAAGCGCGGCCCCGGTGTCCGTACGGCTCGTCGCCGATTACGCGGGGCGTGTGATCGGGCGTGATGACCCCATCGTAGCCCGCGTCGCGATAGGCTTTAAGCGCGGCGATCATGTTGACGTCGCCCTCGTCGATAAAGACCTCGTCGAACTTGGGGAAGCTGCCGCGCACATTGCGAAAGTGTACGTAGAATATCTTGCCTTGGGCGGCAAAGCGATGCACGGCTGCAATCGTCCTCTCCGGCCCCATCTCCGCCACCGTTCCCTGGCAAAACTCCAACCCATTGCTCGGACTGGGCACGAGGTCAATCAATCGCTGCATGGCGTCGTGATTGGTCAGGAGCCGCCCCGTGCCGAAGAGGGTTTCGGCTGGGGGGTCGTCTTGGTGGGCGGCGAGTTTGACGCCGGCGTTTTCGGCGACGGGCACCACCCGGGCGAGAAAATAGGCCAATCGCTCCCACATCTCGGCGACCGAGACCGGCTCATCGACGATTGGCGGTGCGTCCTTGACTAAACTGTAGTCGAAACTTTTAAGGCCGGCCCCACCACGTCCGCCGCCGCTGTCGTAAGCACGCCAGTGCCCGGAGACACCCGCCAAGCTGAAGTAGTAGCCGAGGATCGGGATGCCGATTTTCCCCATGTTTTCAATGGATATGCAGACTTTCGTCAACTGGGCGTCGCGCTCTGGGGTTGCGTGGGTGATGGGGTGCATTTGGTCGCCGGGTAAATTCTCAATGGCGCACAGTTCCAAGCCGAACGAGTTGATGAATTTTTTCATCCGCAGCAACTCGCAGTAATCGAGCACACCTTCGTTGCCGAGATGGGGGCTGTGGACGACGATGTGGGTGACGCCCATCTGTTGGGCGAATTGCAGGTTTTCTTTGCTAAGTGCGTCGAGGTTGAACTTGAGGCCGAGTTTCACAACAGGTCTCCTTTCTAACGAAAAAGGTACTTGCACAGTACGCACAAAGCCGGCGGCCGGCAAACTTCGTTGCTCTTGACGCTCCGTACTGTGGCCGCTACTATCCGCTGCATGCGAGCCTTTTACTTACACGGTGCCCGCGACCTGCGAGCCGCGGAAATCGAGCAGCCGCAGATCGCCGCGGACGAAGTCTTGGTGCAAGTCCGCGCTACTGGTATCTGTGGCTCAGACCTGCACTACTACATACACGGCAGAAACGGCGATTTCGTCCCGGAGTGCCCCTTTGTCCTCGGGCACGAGTCGGCCGGGGAAGTCGTCGATGCGGGTGCGTTTACAGATGGGCTGCCAGCCGGCAGCCGAGTGGCCATTGATCCGTCCCACCCCTGCCGTACTTGTGCCTATTGCCGCCAAGGCCGCTACAACCTCTGCCCGCAGATGCGCTATTTCGGCTCTGCTGCTTGTAGCCCGCCCCAAGACGGCTCGTTCCGCGAATACGTACCCGTCCAAGCGCACAACTGCCATCTGCTTCCCCGCGCGCTGGACTATCGCCAAGCGGCCCTACTTGAACCACTATCCATCGCCATCCACGGCGTCGGCCAAGCCGGGAGCATCGCTGGCAAGCGCGTACTGGTGACGGGTGCTGGTCCCATCGGCCAGCTCATCGGCTTAATCGCCCGGCACTACGGAGCGGCCCATCTCGCCGTCAGCGATATTCGCCAAAGCGCGCTCGACTTGGCCGCGTTGCTGTGGGCCGATCAGTCCGTGCATGCCGACGATCCGGCAGCCGTGGCGCAGGCGGCGGGCGAGGGATTCGACGTGGTCGTGGAAGCCTCCGGTGCTCCAGCCGCCTTGCAGACTGCGTACCTGCACTGCAAGGCCGGTGGTACTATCGTCCAGTTGGGCGTTCAGGGCGGCCCGGTTGAATTGCCAGTCAACTTGGTCATGCAAAAGGAATTAACCGTGCGCGGCTCCTTCCGCTTTGCCCACGTATTTCCCCAAGCTCTCGACCTGTTGGTGCGGCGGCAATTAGATCTCGTCCCCCTCATTTCGCAGTGCGTCGCCTTTCCCGACTTGCTAGCTGGTTTCGACGCCGCGCTCCAGCCGCAAACCATCAAAGTGGTGGTTGATTACTAAGCACGCCGCCGCTTGTTGACCGCGCTAAATGAGGGCACTTTCTTATGTCGCCGCCATAGGAGCCCTATATGCACGAAGCTATACAAGACTGGTTGACCCACTGCCGAGACAAGATCCGCACTGAGGCAATTACCGCCGCTGATCTCGATCGCCTCAGCGATGTACTCGCCCAACCCCGTCAGCAGATTCTCTATCTCTACGCCAAATCGACCAATATGCGCTCGCCGCTGGCTAGCTGGGCTTTGTACGACGCCACCCAGCCGCAAACGCCGACTCTACCCAGTGCCAAACCGCCCTACGAGTCGGTGCTCGCAGCGGTGGCCGATGGCTGGCGCGTGGTGCAGTTTCCCATCGCCAAGCTCTACGCGTATGAGGGCCAGGACAACGACTACCTTGGCTATGAGTTTGTGCTCGAAAAATTCGTTTAGGAGGAGCTATGTCCCCAATTAGACCAACGCTAGACGACGACGGTGTCATGGACTTTGTCGCCTCCGGCTTAGTCGTCCTCGAAAGCGTCATTGACGAGTGCTTCAACCGCCGCTGCGACGACCTTGCTCCCGGCAACTGCGACGTCTTTATCGCCTCAGACGATTTCACTCAGCAGGTGCTCCTGCATCCCCAAGTCGCCGGGGTCGTACGCTCGCTTTTGGGCGAGGATTTCTTGGTGCCCCGAGGCGGCCACCACCACTTTTTTAAGGAGCCACACCTCGGCCAGACTTGGCATTCGGACGGGCTTTCGGGTAGCGGCTACGATGTGGTCGAACTCCAGTGCTACTACTACCCACACAGCGTCGCGCTCGCCGACGGGCCGACCATGGTTCTGCCCGGCTCGCATTGCCGCGCCGTCGATCGCGAGGCCATTGCCCACTACGGCGATATCTGCGGCCAAGTCTCGCTGACGGTGCCGGCCGGCACTGTGGTGCTGACTCGCTATGGCATCTGGCACAAGGCCGGTCCCAAAACCAACGACCGCGCCCGTAGCATGATCAAGTTCTCCTATCACCGTGCGGCCGCGCCCCAGCGAGACTGGCTCTGCGATGCGGCGAAGGTTTCCGCCTATCGCGAGCGTCCGCGCCTGCCATACGCGACCGAAGTCGAATCCTACCGCGACCGGGTGCGGCGCATCCGCACTTGGAACTGGCTCTGCGGCATGGACCAAGAGGTCGCGCTGCGTTGGGAGACGTCGCAGCCGGTCTCAGACCTGATAAAGGAACATGCGCTATGACCACCGACAGACCCTACCCACTACGCGCTGTCCCCGGTTTGTACGCCAGCAAGCCGGGCATCCAAGTTGCCGTCCAGACCTCGCACAAGGTCTGCGACGAGGATCTGCAATTCTTCCAACAGCTCGGCGTCGAGTGGGTCATGCTTGGGATCGACGACCCGGCCTTGCACAGCGTTGAGCACTACAAGCAGTTCGCCGAGCGCTTTGCTCAATACGGCTTGCATATCTATCGCATCGCCAATCACGCGGTCCACAACGTCCCGGAGATTACGCTCAATCTGCCCGGTCGCGACGAAAAAATCGCTGAACTCATTCAATTTATCCGCGACCTCGGTGCCGCTGGCATTCGCTACCACACGTACGCCCACATGGGCAACGGCATCTGGAGCACCGGCCGCACCACTCGCCGCGGCGGTATGAGTGCGCGTACCCTCGACATCAAAAACGCCACAGGACGCTGGGGTAGCGAGACCTTTGCCGGCGACTTGACCCACGGCCGCGCCTACACAGAAGATGAACTGTGGGAAAACTACGAATACATGATCCGCAAGGTGGCCCCAGTCGCCGAGGACGCTGGAGTCTATATCGGCATCCATCCCGACGACCCGCCGGTCTATGCCCTGGGCGGAATACCGCGCTGCATCTTCGGCAATTTTGCCGGCTACAAGCGGGCGATGGACATGGCCGATAGCCCCAATATCGGCGTCTGTCTGTGCGTTGGTTGCTGGTTGGAGGGCGGCAAGCAGGGCATGGGGGCGTCGGTTGAGGAGGCGATACACTACTTTGGCGCACGCAACAAGCTCTTCAAAATCCACTTCCGCAACGTCTCCAACCCCATGCCCGAGCCGTGGACTGAAACCCTGATGGACGACGGCTATCAGGACATGCACCGCGTGATGCAGGCTCTGCGCGCCGTCGAGTTCGACGGTGCCATCATCCCCGATCACATCCCGGACATGCTCGGAGGAAGTCGCGTGGGCGTGGCGTACTCCATCGCCTATATGCGGGCGCTGGTGCAGGCGGTCCTCAACGAAAGCGGTGGGGCGGCCTAGCCGCGAGGTGCTGCCGCTGCCCACTTTATCGGCCATCTGCCGTCGGTGATCGAGATGACTAGGCGACCTGACATAGGCACTAAGTACGTCGAAAGCCGCGAGACTGAGAGGTTGGGCCTGCCGCTCGGGCAAAAGATCGGCCGGCTGGACGCGTCCAGCCATTGCGTCCTCGACGACCGCTTCGATCGCGGCCCGTACGATCAGTTCCATCGGCAGCTCACCGTGGTCGACGCCTACTCGGCGGTGGTCGATCTAGCGGAGAACATCCGCGGATGCATTGACGTGGTCATCCAAGCATTCGGGGTGGAGGAACAGTACGTAGCTGAGACGCCGGAGTTCGATTCCCTAACCGAACCGACGCGCGGATCTAGGCAGTGGAAGCCATTTTTTGCCGGCGAGGAACTCGGCGAGCGCGTGATGATGAACCTCAAAGAGCACAAGCAGTTCGCCGCGGCCTACGGGGACTACATCGAGGTCGCCTACTCCGGCGATGACGTCTCTAGGATCGTCGCCGACGGCCGAATCGCGATGGTGCTGATGCTGGCGAGCGGTTTTATCGCGGACCGTCTCGACGTGCTCCGCGAGTTGTACCGCGAGGGCATACGGGTCATGTGCCCCAGTCACCTGAGCGCGACCTCTTGGGCCGACTCCAGCGCCGAGTTGAACGATCCCCCCGGCTTGACCGACTTTGGGCGCGACGTGATCTGCACCTGTAACGAACTTGGTATGCTCGTCGACTTGGCACACTGCTCCGACTACACCTGCAAAGATGCCCTAACAGTGGCGACGAAGCCGATGATAGCCACCCACACCAAAGCCCGGGTGCTCAGCCGGAGTCTGCGCGACATGCCGGACGATCTGATGCGGGAAGTAGCAGAGGGCGGCGGCGTGGTCTGCGTCTTGGCACCGACGCCGAGAACTCCGCACGAACGACACGAGGCCCGACGCAAGCGCGACGCCGCCTTGGAACAGCACTATCCCGATCCGTTCGAGCGCGCCCGGGCCAAGTTGGCCGACGCCGAAATCTGGGGCACCAAGCTCGACCTAGCCACCATCGACCATGTAATCAACGCGGTGGGAATTGA
Source organism: Candidatus Latescibacterota bacterium (assembly GCA_007571365.1). Lineage (GTDB taxonomy): Bacteria > Latescibacterota > UBA2968 > UBA8231 > UBA8231. The sequence continues at coordinate 22,199 of RKRN01000055.1, read as the reverse complement.
CCATGTCGGCCTTTCCTCCCATGCACAAAGTGTGCCGCAGTGGAAGGAGTACACCGCGGCGTTGATCGACCATGGCTATTCCGAGACGGACGCGGCCAAGATCATGGGGGAAAACGTCGTGCGGGTGCTGGCCTCGGCCTAGGACGCCGGCTGTGCCCTGTTCAACGAGACGGCGCCACGTACGCTGAACCCGAGTGCCCGGTTGCACCCGCGTTTACGGGAAACGGGATCGGGATCTCTCCGCCGTGCCAAGGGAAAGCATAACTCGGCTTGTTGCTGAACCGGGAAAGACCGGCGTTGAGCCGCACCTGCGTCGCCGGCGGCAGATTGACGGCGACATACCGGCCGTTTACGGCCGTTATGGCTGGTGCCTCCCCCGCGCCATGCTCTGCCCGCACCTCCGTAAAGGTGTGCTCCCCGAAGGCGCCCGCTTGCACGATCAACCGGCGTTCCGCTTCCCGGCTGCAGTTCACGAGCTGGACCCCCACGGCGTCGGCCGCGAGAAAGTCGACGAGTGCGGCGACATCGGGCGGTAACCCGGGCCGCTGCTCATCGCGGTCGTAGTAGCGGACCGTGGCGCGCAGTAGCCCGCCGTTGTAGATGGACTGGGGGGCTCCCATCGTCACTTGGGTCAGCCCCTTGGTAAAGACTGGGTTTTCGGCAATGGCGTTTTCCTGTAGTCTTTCGATCGCGGTGCGCTGGTCCTTGCACATCCGGTCAATGGCCTGCATGGACCACTCCGCCTCGGCCGCTAGGATCTTTTCGGGCCAGTCCAAGTTCTTGCCGTCGTAATACTGGAACCGGGCGAATTCGGTCTGCCCCCCGTTTTTTTCGCCGCCAGTGTCGCCGATGGCGTTCCAGTCGCGCTCGACCTCCCCTTCGCGCACCCGTTCAATCAGCTCGTAGTCCTCCCGCGCCATAGAGGCGTGGTACAGGTGGGTCAGCTCCTGCATGCGCCAGGGAATCGGGCCGGTGTAGACGTGGCGCATCGGCACAATTGTGTCTTCCCGCCGTGGCAGGGGGGGGTCGTACTGCCAGCCAGAGGGTCCGTAGCGCGTCGGCATGATTAGCTGACCGTCCTCTCTCTTGATGGAGGCATCGAGGAGGATTTTGACTTGATCGCGGAGCAGATCGAGGTAGCCGAAGTCGCCGGTCAGCAGCAAGGCGCATTCGGCGGCGATGTTGAGGCTGTGAAACATGATGTTGAAGCCCTGATAGTGGTTCCAACCGTACTGGCCGCCCCAGAAGTTGCCGTTGCGACGCTCGCCGACGATGCCGTGGGGACCCACGTTGTCGGGCATGATGCCGCCGTTTTTGGCGGCCCGCTCCATCCACGCCTCGGTGTACTCCAGCACCCAGCGTTTGTACTTCTCGTCCCCGGTGTACAGGTAGGCGTGGGTCATCAGCGCCGTGGCCCCTAGGTTGTTGGGCGTGTCCGACTGCAAAATCACCTTGTTGAACAGGTCGACGATCTCCGCCCGTCGCGCCGGGTCCTCCCACCAGTCGAGCTCTAGGTCTTCCACGATCGGGTAGAGACTAGCGCGGACGCCGTAGTAGTTGACGTCGCCGCCTAGCCAGCGCCCCGCGAGGAGCATGGCGTGTGCAGTCTCGGCCCCCACTTCCTGCAACGGCCCTTGACTCGATTGGAAAGGGGATCGCAGAATTTTGTGCTCTGGGTCGTAGTTGGGTGCCTCCGGGTCTTCGCCCGTGTAGAATCCGGCGAAGAGCTGGGCGCGCCGGGCCATCTCCGAGATCGTCGGGTCGGCGACGCCGAAGTCGTAGAAGGCCATCATGCCCTCGCCCAGATGATGCCACTCCATGGCCTGTTCGATATTCCAGAACTCCCGCCGGGCCGAGGGCCGGAAGACCTTCTTGTGGTCGTTGAACCGGGTGCGATGGACGATGTTCTCATCGCTGATTCGGACGGTCGCGTTCCACGCGGTCGCCGCCATCTCGAGCAAGCTATCGTCCGCCCCCATGGCGTAGAACAAGCCCCAGTTGTAGAATTGCTCAAAGAGATCGTCGAAGTCCTCGGCGTAGAGGATGGCCCCGCCGCGCTCCGTACACTGGCGAAACCTGAGCCGAGCCCCTTCCTCCATCTGGGCGATGAGATTGCGCTCTAGTAAGGCCCAAGCCGGCGGTGCCCCCACCCGGGTCGCGGTGATCTGCGGCAATGCACTCATATCGGTCACAGTAGCCTCCTTGATCGTTGGTTCTGCCCGGCCATCTGCTTCACCTAGCCCCGGCCGATGGCCCACGCGCCAAAGCGGCCGGTAGTATGTGATGGGCGGGAGCAGGGACAGAATATACGACTCTAGGCCAAACCGAGAAAACGCTTCGCCGTTTTTACGGCGGCTCCGCCGAGCGGTTTTTCGGCCGCTGACTTGAGCTGCTCGCGATAACGCTGCTCGCCTAGGGTCTCCTTCTTGTTGAGAAAGCGGCTCCGCGCCGGGATGATCTTCTGGCTGCGGTCCCGAATCGGGAAGCGAACCGGGGTGTGATTCTCGCGGTGCGACTGGCGCAGGCCGATGGCGATCTCGAGCACCTTGTTCATGTTGTCCCCACTGCAGCGGGGTTCGCTGCCTCGGTCAAGGGCCTCAACAATGGACTGGATGCCGCTGCGCTGGCGCGTACCGCTGGGGTTGATCCAGTCTGCTGGATCGCCAAATTCCGCGAAAAAACCTTCCTCTTCCACCAGTTTCTTATGGGGCTCACCCCGCCAGAGACGACCGCTGTTCCAAGTCGAATGGTACACGCCCTTGCTGCACACTACCTCAATGCCCTCGAGAGGCGAGCGCTTGGTGTGGATGAAGGCGTCCACGCCGTTGGCAAATCGGATGTGCCCACCCATGCACTGGTCGTCGTCCGAAAACGGGTCGCCGAGGCACCAACCGGTCACCCATTCCACGTCGGCGTCGGCGGCGAACAGGCGCAGGACGCTGAGGCCCTGACAGCCGCCCCCCGAGATCTCGTTGGTGGACTGGTACAGATTGATACTGCACAGCTCCCCTAGGTCGCCCGAGTCCATAAGGGCCTTGACCTTCCAATGTTGGGGCATGTTCCGGTAGGCATCGCCCGAGGCAAAGGCGATGCCCCGCGATTCGCAGGCCTGAACCATGGCGTCGGATTCCGTCAGACTCGCCGCCATCGGCTTTTCGCAGTAAATGGCCTTAACACCGGCACCGGCACAAGCGATGACGACCTGCGGGTTGGGCTGCACTGGCAGGATCGGGGCGGCGATGTCGATCTCTTCGCGGGCGAGTAGCTGGCGATAGTCGGCATAGCCCGGCACTGGAAAGTGTTCCAGAAACAGCTTCAGGTTGTCGGCGTCCGAATCGGCGGCGGCGACGATCTCGGTGCGCGGATTGCCCGCGTACCCCCGGGCGTGTCCGTGCCCCTTGCGGCCGCAGCCGATCAAGGCGACGCGATAGGTCTTGGTGTCTTGGGTCATAAGCTCTTTCCCCCTAATCGGACTGCATCGACAGAACGCATAAATTGTCGCTTCTTTAATCAGTTCCGGACAAGCAGGCTAATCCTCCGGAGGCCGTCAACTCGTCCCCTACAAACTCCGGTGCCGCAAAAGCAGAATGGCCGCTTCCTGCACCCCACAAGCCGCTGGCGAGTCCCCTCTGCGCTTTGTTCGCAGCATCGTCGCCGGGGCCTTGTTGTCCCTGCTCATTAGTGTCGGCTTTGCCTACTGTCGGCTGGCCCTGTCCACGGCCGGTATGTCCTCGGACTACATTACTGCTGGGGCCGTGGCCGTATTTTTTCTCCTCACCGCTTTTCTCAATCCGCTGCTCAAGCTGGTGCATCCGCCTTGGGGCTTCAATCGCGGCGAGTTGGCCGTGGTTTACGCCATGCTCATTATCGCCTCGACCATTCCCACTTGGGGCTTTTCGGCCAACCTCATCCCGATGCTCCCGGCGGTTTACTACTTCGCCACGGCCGAGAATGACTGGTCCGAGCTCATCCACCCCCACATTCACCGCTGGATGGTGGTTCACGACCGCGACGCGGTCACCTATTTCTTCGAGGGCCTGCCCGAAGGCGCGGCCATTCCTTGGGGTGCTTGGGTCGTGCCGCTGGTCGCTTGGCTCACCTTCATCGTGGCCATATACCTGATGATGATCGCGCTGATGGTGCTGCTGCGCCGGCAGTGGGTGGACCACGAGCGACTGCTTTTCCCGCTAGTGCAGCTCCCTTTGCAGATGATCGAGGAGGGCCGGCCCGGCGATCGCTTCGGCCCATTTCTGAAGAGCCCGCTCATGTGGGTTGGTTTCTTGGTGCCGTTCTGCCTGATGAGTACCCACGGACTGAATTTCTATTTCCCGGTCATTCCCAAGGTCAATCTGTACACCGTCATCGTACCCTTTCGCGACTTCGGGGCCCTCGAAGTCCTCCTCAGCTTTACCGTGCTCGGCTTGGCTTACTTCCTCAGCTTTGCGTTGGCCTCCAGCCTCTGGGTGTTCCACTTGTTGGCCAATCTGCAGATGGGGCTCCAGTACACCTTCGGCTACCGGCTGTCGGGAGAAATCGAGAAGTTCATGGAGGGGACCCTGATGCTGGCGCACCAAGGCATGGGTGCCATGCTGGCCCTCATCGCGTACGGCATCTGGACCGCCCGCTATCACCTCAAGGCGGTCGCCCGCAAAGTCTGGCGTTCCGGCCCCACCGCCATCGACGACAGCGGTGAGATGCTCTCCTACCGGGCAGCCGCCCTGCTGCTGGGCGTCTGTAGCCTTTATGTGACGGCTTGGCTCACCTTATCGGGAGTGCCGCTGTGGGTGACCATCGTCTTCCTACTGGTGGCATTCGGCGTCTTCCTGTTCATGGCCCGCCTCATCGCCGAGAGCGGCTTGGGCTTCATCCGGCCCCAAATGACGGCCCAGACCATCGTCATCAACGTTCTCGGCACCGGTTCCGTCACGCCATCCGGTATCTTCAGCTTGGCCATGACCTTTAGCTGGGCCGGCAACCTGCGCATTCTGCTCATGGCCTCGGCCATCAACGGCATGAAGTTGGCCGAGGGCGTCGGGGCGCTTCGGCGTCCCCTGTTCTGGGCGATGGTCGTCGCCATGGTCGTCAGCCTGCTCTCTTCAGTCTGGCTGGTCATCTACCTCGCCTACGAGCACGGCGGCATCAATTTGGAGCTGTGGGCATATCAGGCCATGGCCAAGAGCCCTGCTAGCTTCACCGCCTACAAAATTCTGAACCCCGTCAGCCTGCTGGAGCCTTTCGACGTAATGGGCCCGCGGTTGTTGTTCACCGGCATCGGCGGCGCCGTCATGACCGCCCTCATCTGGGCCCGGCACCATTTTCTGTGGTGGCCCATACACTATATCGGCTTTGCCGTCAGTGCCACCAACATGACCTCGGCGAGTTGGTTCAGCATCTTTTTGGGATCGGTCCTGAAGGCTTTCATCCTGAAGTATGGTGGAGTCCGGCTCTACCGCGCCCTGCGACCCCTCTTTCTCGGTTTCATACTGGGGCAGATTACCTGCTCGGCGTTTTGGCTCGGCGTGGACTTGCTGGCCGGTGGCACCGGCAACAAAGTTCCGGTCTTCTCCCACCACTACTAGAGGCCCGGCCGCCGCCGCATCTCCTCCTGCTTCACAACCGCGTCGCCAACTGGTCGAGCAGCAACAAAAAAGCCAACGGAAAGAAGTCTCCGAGAATGAGTCCGAGGAAAAACGGCCGCAGCCGGCTGAACAGCCTAGGACCGCCGTAGCGAAGGATCGCGGTCTTTAGGAGCCAAGCTACCAGCACCGTGAAGAACATCTTGTGAATCACTAGGCTGATGGGAAAGCCGATCGGGTGCAGAGGCCACCAGACCAATTGCTGGCGCAGCAGTATCAGCCCGCCCATGATTCCGCCGCCGATGGTCATATATCCCCAGTACTCCCACTGGGGCCCCACAGTGGTGCGCAAGCGGACCATGGCGTCTTCAAAGGGATATTGCGACTGCCCGGCGAAATAGTGGGAGGTGTTGTGCCCGCCGTGCTCATAGGCAATAGTCAGCAGCACCCAAGCCGAACTGCACATGGTCACGATCAGGGCCACCACCAGACTCGGGAAAATGAACCGCCGTCCTCGCTTGACGTGCTCTTCGATCACCTTGAGCCCGTTGGCGCAGGAGACCATCACGAAGGTGATGATGTCGCTGGCCCACATATAAGTAAGGGACAGGGCGGCGATGCCGGTTGCGCCCAAGGCCCGGGTGCCGATCCCGCCAACGACTACGTCGGAAGCGACCATCGGCGCTAGCAGGTAGGGCAAGCCCCCTTCGGAGATGATCCGGGTGATGCCGAGAAACAGGATGAAGACTAAAAAGAGAAAGATCGCCGCGATCCACGCCGGCAGGCCCGCCTGCCACAGCCAGAAGCCCATAAAGCTCACACAACCTAACAGCAGCAGCACGGCGGTCCGGTAGGAGAGAATTTCGTCGCTGTCGTCCATGCGCTGGCCGCGCCCCAACGCCTGCCTCACCACCTGTGCGATGTGGCCACGGCCATTCCACAGACTGAACAGGGCCAGCACCAGAAAGGCCCCGAACCCTTGGTGCGCGGCCATGGTGCCCCCGCGGGAGAAGTGGCTAAACAGCGGTTCGTGGCGTTCAACCCCCAAGACGATCATCATTGCTTCTTGGGCGAAGTTGATGATTGCGAAGACCCAAAACCCGAGCGAAACTTCGCGCCGCACTAGGTACGTGAAGCCGATCATCATGAAATTGATGCCGATCCGCAGGCGTAGCTGGTCCTCGAGGAAATAGAGATAATACCCCCCGATAGCGAGCGGGGGCAGGAAGGGAAAGTGGCGAATGACGCCGTTGTAACTCTGGATGAAGAAGGGGATGGCGAACCCGAGCCAGAACAGCCAACTCTTGAACAACGGTTTGATTAGTGCCGGGGATTTCCCGTCTTGGATCATGGCGATCGGCAACTGGGTCATGGGGAAGATCAAGCGTTCGTGTTGGACCCATTGCCGGCGCAGGATGACCATGATGGCGATCATCGCCAGGTGCAGCGACAGGGCGAAAGGCAACCAGTGAAGTAGGGGCGGGAGCCACATCCGCCAAGGTACGCCGTCGGCCCCACCCTCGTAGAAATCCTTGATTTGGCCGAATTCCTTGCTGGGAATGGCCCAGCTCGGAATCAACGGCAGCAGTTCGTAGCTCCAGTTATTTTCCGGACTGGCGTAGTAGACGACGCTGGTCAGCATCGGCAGCAGATAGGAGACGATGCCGCAAGTGGCTACCGCTGAGCCGACGATCCACATCACGTACATCTGCGCTAGCTCGGCCGAGCTCAACATCCAGCGCCGGCGCATGAGACCCGCGAGCGGGTTGGCGACCAGTATTACGAGGAACAGGATGATCAGAGCACCCGGCGTGTAGTACCACCCGGTGAACCCAGAGCGCTTGAGCATCATGTCGGTGTACTGAGAACCGGCCCCGACCAGTAAGCAGCCGAGGGCGCCCAGAAACAGGGCTCGATAGGTTGGGCTCAAGGAGCTCACGGGCCCACCGCCGGTTCGCGCTCCCGGCCCATGCGCCGGTAGAATTCTTCCACCTCGCGGTGGATGGCGGCGTCCTCGCCGGCCTGTCGTGCCAGTGCCCGCACATGCGGCAGGGCGGCGGCTTGGTTGCCGCGCTGGAGCTCTAACTGGGCAAGTTGCCGATGCAATGGCCGTGCCATCGGATCCAGCTCGAGGGCGCGGCGGTAGGCGGCGGCAGCTCCGCCGAGATCGCCCAGATGGCTGCGGGATTGGGCTAAGCGGGCGTGGAAAATGGCGCGCTCGGGTTCCTCGGCCGTCAGATGCTCGAAGTGCCGTTCCGCCCGTGCATAGTCTCCTGTGTCGAAGCTCATCGCGGCCAGCCGGAAACGGACGTCAGTGCGGTCGGGATAATGGTGCAGCAGGCGCTCCCAGTTTGCCGCCGCCCGGCGCAAATCTCCGCGTTGCGCCAGCACGGCACCGGCGTCGTCGAGGGCGATTTCGTGCGCTGGTTCCATCTCCAGTGCCTGCTCGTAGTGCCTAAGTGCATTGGCCAGCAAGCCCTCCGCGGCGTAGGCCGAGGCCAAATAGACGTGCTGTTGGCTGTCGCCCTGCATATCCATGGCCGGGACGCCGATGTTGAGGCCCACCACCAGCGCGGCAAGCAAGGCCATTCCCCCGGCCCGTTGTCGCCCTCGCAACAGGCGCAACCGCGTCAGCGCGTAGCCGGCGAATAGCAGCAGGGGCGGAATGACCGGGAGACGATAGCGCCCGGTGACGAAGAACAGGACTACCGCTAGCGTGTAGGTGGCGGCGAACAGCAGCAGCAGGTCCGCGGCTGACGAGCGGGCTTGGGGATCCCGCAAGTAGAGCAACAGCCCAGTCAGGGCCAGCGGCCCCACGAGGCCGAAGGGGAAGGCGAGGCCGCGGATCCACAACAGGGCCTGTAGCAGCGAGGACTGGTGGCGGGCGTAATAAAGGTTCAGGTTGCGCGGGATTTCGTCGCCGCGCCAGAAGAGATAGAGCTTGCGCAGTTGCAGGCGGACATAGCCGGCTGGGTCAGCGGCGATATAATCACAAGAGCGGCCGAAAAAGTAGCTCGAGGAGGCTCCCTTGGCGGTGATGCCGGCCTCCCGCTCAGGCAGGTCGGTCAGGTCCCGCCAGTCGCGCCCGGGGCGGATGTGGGTCGTGCGGTCGTAATCGGGATTGTTGCCTAGGTAGAAATTGATGCCGGCGTTGTAGGAAATCGGCACCCACTCGCCCCCGACGACGCGGTTGCGCAGGGTGACCGGCGCGATGACCAGGGCGAGACCGAGAATCAGGGCACTTAGCGTAGAGACTGGCACCCGCGCTTGGTATCGTGCCCACAGGAGGGCCACAGGAATGAAGAGGAGCACGCTGGCGACGGTCAGCGCCGTCGCGCCGAGGAGTACGCCCGCGACCAGCCCGCGCCCGATACCGCCGCCGCCGGCCCAGAGCAGGGCAAGCAGTGCCAGGGTGTTGAGGAACACCGCCAAACTGGCGGGTAACAGCTCGCCCTCGAAGTAGAGGAACGGGCCGTAAAGCGCGGCCGCAGCCGCGGCAAACCAGCCCGCTGCGGGAGCGGAGAACGCACGGCGACCCAAGAAAAAGACTAGGAGGCAGACCGCGGCTCCGGAGGCCGCCTGCACGAGCCGGGGCAGGTAGTAATTCTCACCGAACAGGGCGAACAACCCGCCGAGAAAATAGGGATACAGCGGCGGCTGCCAGAACGGCTGCGCGGCACCGAGCCACTGGCCCGCAGACAGGTGCCGGGCCGTGCGCACATAGGTTCGGGCGTCGACGACGGGATGGGTGAAAAGCGGGCTATCATCGGCCTGAAGTAAGTAGAGCAACCGCAGGGCGAGGGCCAACAGGGCCAGCAGGGCCAAGCCGATTTGGTGCCGACGTTCCATAGAATAAAAAAACGCTGGACAGGCCTAACGAACCTGTCCAGCGCGAGTTGTGCAAGAGACTCTGCTAGGGGGTTTAGAACTGAGCCTTGATCCGGCCCCAACTTTCCGACTCGACCGAGGTAGCCACCTCGGGCCAGTTGATGGACGGGTTGATCGGCTCTAGGAAGTAGTCGCCTTGGCCCAGCCAAGTGCCTCCGACGAGGCCGCTACTGCTGCTCCAATGGCCACCACCTTGGCTGCCATCCGCTCTGGCACCGTCGTCGTCGTTAGTCCCAAAGGTGATATGGATGATCTGCCCCTCGCTGAGCGTTGCGGGGGTAATGTCGCTGGGCCCGAAGTCTTCGCCCAACCCGCTAGTCCAAGAGTCGATCGGTTGGATCCGGTGCTCGTAGTGATAGGTGCTTTCGCCAAACTCCTCGCCCTCAAACCCATGGACTAGGGTGTACCATTCGTTGTCGCCGTTATCCAACCATTCGCAGCCGATGCACATGCCGATCACCATCCAGAAGCCACCGTCGGGCAACTTCGGCAGGGCATAGTTGAAGCCCCAATAGGCGGCGACATTCGTTTCGAGCAGATCCCGCACTTCCTGCTCCGACAGGTGCCGGGTCGTGAAGAAGTACTCGTTTGAGTCGTCGTTGTACCAGTCGTAGGAATCGGGGCGATCGATGACATGGCGGTCGTCGAACACTGAATTGCAGTAGTAGAGCTGGCCGGTGCTGGCGCTCCAGCCGACCCGGTAGGTGGTTTGGAAAGAACTGGCATCGTTCTCGCCGCGCCCGAGTCCCTCTGTTTCGTGGCCATGCAGGGGAAAGAGGTCCTCGGTGAACGTCCAGTACTGATCCCCCGGGACGACGGCCCAGTCGGAACAATCGCCGTCGATCGTGGGCTCGAGGCCGGGCGGGAACTGGACCGCGTTGCGGACCTCGTCCGGCGGATCGTGGGCCCAAACGGCCGTCGAAACTGCTATTACGCCGATGGCAATCATCTGTATTTTTCGCATGATTACCTCTCCTTACGTAAAGTGTGAGTTGGTGGGAAAGCGTACAGATGATATATCTGCCGCCTGAGAGCTTGAAGACTTGTGGCCAAGATACGAACTAAATTTGTGCAATACAACTAAAACTTTGCTGCGCCACGAATTTACTGCACTGGGTCTGAAGCGTAGTTGGCGCGCCGTGATCAGTAGTTAGTCCACCCCCTTTCTCCCTAGGGCCGGGGCCTAAAAACGGATCACGCTGATCTATCAGTCAATAGGCGAGAGAGAGAATCCCGATGGCTGCTTTTCGTCCATCATCGCTGTCCAACTCGACCTGCACTAAATAGACTCCGGGCCGTGCCAAGCGACCCGCATCATCGCGGCCGTTCCAGCGGTGGGTGAAGTTGCCGCTGGCAGTTGCGGCCGGCCGCAACTGCCGCACCGGGTGCCCGTCCAGCGTCCATATCTGCACCTCAACCGGGCGCACCGCGGTCAGATCGCGCAGGTCAAAGGAGATGAAGACCGCGTCGTTGACCCCGTCGCCGTTGGGCGTGAAAACTTCCGGGCGGAGCTCGAGCCGTTGCACGAGGTCGCCCCCAGTGGGCGTACGCACGGAAAGGCCGTCCCCGACGAAACGGATCGTGGCGTTTCCGGGGGTGATGTTTTGCTTCAGCTCCGGCTCCCGGCTGTCGTAAACCCAACCGCTAAATTCGCTGCCGAAGCGCAATACGCGGGCCTTGAATTCCACTTCGATGCGCTTTTCGCTGTCCTGCTGGGGATCCACCAGCCGGTCAAAGGAGACGACGATGCGATCCGGCTGGATTTCGGGCGGAAACCGCTCCATGACTCCTTCCCCGCCCACGCGCACCGAGCGGACCCCGGCGGCCGGTCCGCCGGTGAATATCTCTAGGCGGTCGAAGCCGCGATTGCCTTCGCGGAGGATGGGCTTAACCACATAGGTAAAGAGCTGAGGCTCGAAACTGTCCACCGCGATGGGCCAGATTTCGCCGATGAGTTCCGCGGCCGCGAGGGTCTCGGAAAACAGCAGGGACAACTCGTCTAGGCGCGGCGTCCGAGCACGGGTCGCCAGCAGGACGATCTCAAACTGAAGGTACCGGCTCGGCCCGGGCGAGAGCAACGGGGTCCCGTCCGTCCAAGCAGCAGCCGGTGAGCCGGCGACGCGTTCGCCAGCGGCGAAATCGTAGGTGGCAGACCAGAAGCTCCAGTTGTCTAGGTCTGTAGTGCGTTTGACTTCGTCCGACGTGAGGTTCTGCTGGTACGCGACCAAGTCGATCGGCTGGAACTTTCCGCTCAACGTGCGCCGCAGGAATAGGTCTGGCTGCGGGGTATTCCCGGTGCGAGTACGCACCTTTATCTGGGTGCCGAGGGGGCGATCGCCGGTCCAACGTATCTTGCTCCAAGCCATGGGTTGGCCAAAATCCAGTATCTGCGAGCGATAGACAGAGCGGCGCACATGACCCTCGCCGTAGATCTCGATTTCGGCCATCTCCCAAGTCCGCTCGGGAATGTAGGGCCGCACTGAAACGAACCGCTCGTGGCGGACGGGAAAGCGAAAATCGATCACTGGGTCCAGATTCTCCCGGGTCTGGATCAGGGCTTTGAAGTTGGGGTCCGTGGCCGACGAGTCGACGTAACCAGTCGTTTCGGAAAAACGCTTGAACTGCCCCTGCCCGGGCCGGTCGCTGCCGCCGCCGCCGGGGCGCTCCTTGATGGGCGCGGCATTATCGGTCACTGCGATCTCGTACCACTCGAGATAATTGTCGGCAAAGCTGGTCTCCCCAAACAGCGCTGGATCGGGCGTTGGAGCCTCCAGCGCAGCAATAGCGGCAGCGTCGTCTAGGCGACCCAGCCGCGGATAGACCCGGACGCGGTTGATAGGCATTTCCGCTCCGAGGTTGACGATGACGGCCGAGGCATGAGCCCCCCAGAATACGCCGCCGCGGATCAAGGGCACAGCCGCTAGCGGATTCTGGGCGATCAGTATCAGGCGGGTGGTGGTGGGATTTCCATCGATGAGCCGCAGCAGATCTTCGGTGGGGTGTGCGTTGGTGTTGTGGCCGTGAAAAATGCTACCGCCGCGGGCGAACAGGAGGCTGTCGCGCGACAAATTCACCAGCGGGTCAACTCGGATTGCTTGGAGCGCACCGGCTTCTAGGGCGGGCAGGTCGGGACCGCGATAGTTGTACTCGGCCAAAAAGGTCCCGCCGCCCACCTCCTCGACAGAGCGGACCGGATACTCCTGGAGCACGTTGCCGGCCGCGTCCACGACCACATAGATTCCCGCCGCCTCTCCAGCGTCGGGGACGACAAAGCGTTCCCAAGAGTTCGGGCCCGAGCCCAGATGAAATTCGGCCCGAGCACACAGGGTGCTGGCCAGAGCCAGCAATAGGGCCCCGGTCGCGAATCCGTCGCGGGCGCGCATAGTCTTCACCTGATCCCTCAATACGCTACGGCGATCACGCGATCACGTTTGCGCCTTCCGGCTTTGGCATCCGCTGCCGCGCCGACTTGGCAGAGGTAGAGGCCGGGGGCCACCAAGCCCCCGCGATCGTCGCGGCCGTTCCAAGCGACAACCTGTGGACCGCCTACCAACTGGCGATCTAGGCGGCGGACGAGATCGCCGCCTAGGGAGTAAATCCGCACCGCCACCGAACGAGAGACCGCGACGGCGAACAGGGCAAAACGGATCTGGGCTTCGTCGTTGACGCCGTCGCCGTTGGGCGTAAAGGGGTTGGGGGTGATGGAGAGATTGGCGACGACGTCGCCTGTTTCCCCGGCTTGGATGGCCAAGGCGCTTGCCGGGCGCAGGGTGGTGACATCTTGGTCCGCGGCGCCCTGCCAGAGCACCGCCAGACTGCTGTGGCGCACGGCCACCTCCAACTGGGTGCTCGGCAGGTACACGGCCGCCGAGAAGCGCAGGCGCAACAGCCGTCCAAGGCCGACTACCCGGCCGCGTTCGTGGGTGCTCAATTGAGCGTACTGGCTATCGCTTAGGGAATCCCCGAGCGCGGTGAACACCGTCTGTTCCCCCAAGCTGGTCACGACTCGGAAGTAGCGCACCGGGCCCTTCTCCTCCTCGGATAAGCTCTGGTAGGCGTTGCTAGCTACTTCCTCCAGCTCGGCTCCAACTCGGCGGAAGTGGCGAATGGCACCCCGCTCGTTTTCGGGCAATCGGTTGTGGCTGTTTGTGGTTAGCAGCCGGCCGTCTAGGCCGGTGGGCACTTCGTCGCCGGGGTCGAGCTGGCGGTAGTAGAGGCGCGGGAGCAACCCCGCGGGGACGCTCTGCATCGGTGCGGGCAGGCGCAACCAGAGCGAATCTCCCTCGCTGAGTACCTGCAGGACTTGGCCATCGGCAGCCTCGATTCCTCCGGGGTAGGGCCGCTCGAAAAGCTGTGCAGGCTCGCTCCCAGACAGTTCGGGCTCGGTGCCGACCGCTAGGTCTATCACGCGGAGCTCGATCGGCGGATCGGCCCTGACGAGGACCTCGTCGAAACCCGGGCTGTGGCTACTGGCGGGTTGCTCGAGGAAACTGGGCTGCACGAAGACCTCAAAGGTATCGAGCCGACCGGCCGGCACCCGCTCGGGCCAGACCTCGGCCCCCAGGCGCTGGGCCACGGGCGTCCGCAGATCGACGCTGATCTGCTCAATGCCCGGCACCGCTTGGCGGTCGTGATTGACGAGGCGCACTTGGATTTTCAGGAAACGGCGCAGCCCTGGCGAGGTGGCCGGATCGCCGGAACGCTCGTACTTCCTGCTCCAAGTGCTCCAGCCCGGCCCGGCCACGTTCGACGTGTCGATAGGGCCTTTCTGGGTAAAGGACAGCCTTCTGTGCTGGGACTTGGTCTTTTCGTTGCCGGTCTTGTCGAAGTAGCGGATGCGCTCCACTAGCTGGTCGCCGGTGCGGGTGCGAATCTGCACCTCAGAGCCGGGGGGTGCTGTGGCCGCCCAGCGAACGGCGCCGAGGGCGACCACGCCGGGCAGTTCGATCAGGTCCGATTCCAATACCACTTCGGCGGGGGGCCCCTCGGAGAAGAGCCACATCAGCCGAATCCGCGGCCAGACGCGGCTGGTCAGTTCGGTGCTGTCCTCTTGCAGAGCAAAGGCGATCATATCGAGAAAGCGGACGCGGCGGGCTGGTGCTAGCACATCGGCAACGAGGCGAAAATAGCCGTTGTCGACGTTGGTCTCGCGCTCGACCGCCGAGAGTTGCTCCCACTGGAGGTTCCCCTGCGCGTCCCTAGTGCCGTTCGAGCCGCGCAAGACGTAGCCCCGCGGCGGATTCTGGCTGATGGTCCGAATCTCTTGCAACCAAACGGTGCCGCCCATATCGACAGTCAGCGTGTTCTGCCCCGGAGCGGAGATGAGGTAGGTACTGAGCTGATTGGCGCTGCCATAACTCCCATCGAACATGGCAGCCGGAGCACCGCCGGTCGAAGTCTGCTCCACCGTGCCGCCGCCGGATAGTATCTCAATACCGATCTCGTCTCCCCGACCCCAGGCCTCTACCTCGGCCAAGCGCGGCAACTCGCGGCGATAGTGGACCCGCCGCCCCTGCCGGTCTGCGGGCAGGGCGAAATAGGTGTCCTCATCCACTGGCTCCTCAAAGTCCCCGTCTTTCAGGAAGTACACGATGGCACCGCGTTCCTCCGCGGGCCGGGCCTGCCATTGCTCCTCGCTGATTGGCTCGGCGCGGCCCCCGCGGGTGTCGGTGACCACGATGCGGATGATTTCGACCAACTTGCCGTTCCACTCTGGGCTCGGTTCGGCCACGCCGTAGTAAGCACTGGAGTGCTTGTTGCTGTCCGTGACGGGCAGGCGTCTGGTCTGGGCAACCCGGTCGTCTGCCGGCAGGTCGGCGCTGACCCGCTCGGCGTCGAAGACAAAGGTGCGTTGCTCCGCGTTCACGCCTTCAAAGGGAATGAAGGTCTCCAGGTTGCCGGGCGTCTCATCCGCGTAGTTGCCTTGGGTCGGCCCGAGGAGGAGGATGAACCGGTAGAAGGGATCCCCCAGGGCCTCGGCGACGAAGGACAGCCGAACTCGCTCTAAGGGCACCGGCCGGCCCAAATCCACTTCGACCCACCAGTCTTCGGGTGAGTCGTCGAGATTGGGTTCCCAGAAGGTGTCCGGGTCTCCGTCGGCGATGTGCTGCATGAGGTGGGGATTGGACCCGGCGCGGCTCGCGCCGGGTCGGACTAGGTAGTCGTAGATGAGATTGCCGCTCAGGTCCGCGACTGAATTGCCTTGGAAGTCCAGCCTGAGGGTGCTGTCCATGTTGGCTATGCGCGGCGCAGAGCGGGTGAGGGTCACCGGCCGGCCAAAGGATTGGTCGGACAGCAGCTCATAGACCGTGCGAAAGTTCCGCGCCCGCACCGCGCCATCCGCCGCGACGCGGACGAGGTGGGCGGGCATCGTCCACCGCTCCCAGTGTCGCGCTTGGTCGACGACGATCTGATCGTTGCGCAGGTCGTAGCCCTTCTGCGCCCATAGCGGGTTGCCGCCGCTCAGCAAGAGAATGCCGCACAGGGCTTGAGCTCGTCGAATCATGGCGACCTTTCCAGTCCAGCGTATACGCTGATAAACGATTGCACCCTCGTGAAGGCATCCGCCCCGTGCGGGTCGGTGCGCTCCGCCACAAACCTCGTGACGAGCCACACCTCATAGCCCTGATAGGCCGAGGTGCTAGTAAACTGCAAGCCGTAGGACGCGGTGGTGAAATCGGCGGTCCGACCTTCTAAGTCCCAAGAAAGGAGGTATTCGACCCCGCCCTGCAAAGTGGTAGCGTACAGCAGCGGCACGACCACCAAGCCGGAAAGCACCTCGGTCAACGTGGTGCGTTCCTCGTCGCTGAACAGATTGCGACTCTGGTCGATGTATTCGCTTTTCCACTGCGGCACCAGTTGCAAGGGCCCCCAATGATAGCGGTAGGAGGCCTTGTTGACGAGGCCGAAGAAGAAGTCGGACTCGTCGAGGCCCTGGCGCAGCCTTTCCGACTCGTCCAGCCGCTGGTCAAAGCGGAGATAACTCAACTTGCTCTGCACGAACCAAGGCCCCTTCTGCCAGTGGTGGCCGACGAAGGAACGGTTGATCGAGGCATCTCGGGCCAGCAGCGGATCGGCTAAGCGCACGACCCGTCCGCCGGCGAGGGAATTGTTGGGGGCCCATTGCAGCAGCGGGTCGGCGATATCGTCGTGGACCAACTCCAACATTTGCAAGAGGCGCAACCGCCCCCAACGCGGCGAGGTCCGATCGCATTCCAGCACCGCGTAGTTACTATGATTGCGCTGTTGGGAGGCAATCGATTCCTCGCGGAGTGCGCCGAGTTTGACCTCCAGATCCGCGGTCAAATGGACCCCGCCGAACAGGTTGAAGCCCCGGCGATCTCGGGGGTAGGGGTAGTCCGGCTCTTCGTCGTTTTCAAAGCGATCGACCCAAAAGTTGTGGTTCATGTCGACTCCGAGCAGGAATTCGGGGCGGTCGGTGCCGAACCGCAGAAACGGCTCCTCGTAGTCGGGGATGGTATTGGGCTGGGCCCGATTGTCGTTTTGGTTGTAGTCGGGGATAAAATCGTTGTTGCGATCCCAGCCGGGAAAAACGCGGAAGTCGACAGCACCCAGTTCTGCGGCAAAGGGATCGGCCGTGCCTTGGGCTACGGTGTCGAGGCGGAATAGGTCGGGGAGGCGGTCCTGATCGTCGTTGTCGTCGACCAACTCTAGCTTCAATCGGTCCTCATCGTAGAACATGGTGCCGTCAGCATCTACGACGAAGGTCTGGGTATTGTACAGGGGATCGATGCTGTAGGCCTCGCCAAAAAAGAAGAACGGATGGGCCTGCTTGCTCAGATTCAACATATAGGCCGGCCGGGCGCGCTGGCCGCGGACGCCGGACGAGACCTCGTGGCTTTCGGCCAGCGGATTGGGGTATTTGCGGTAGCTCCACCCTAGGTCGTATTCGCCGTAGAAGTCAAAGCCCCACACGTCATTCACCTTCAGGCTGCTGCCGATCAGGTGCGTGGCGGTGGGCAGACCGTAGTCGAACTGCACGACGCCTAGATTGGAGCCGTCCCTGACATGGCCGCTCGCCCGCTCCACGATCAGCAGCACAGGCTCGCCGCTGCGGCTGGTCTGTCGGTCTGAGGTCATCCATATCTGGTAGTCGTTGGCCAGAGTCAGGCGGAATTCGACCTTGGCGATTTCGCTGCGGTCCGCCCGGGCCCGGGCGACGAACGAGGGGTCGGTGAAATCGTATGTCAGGCGGATCTCGTCGTTGCCGGTGGCGGTGAGGAAACCCGGCCCGGGAATTCCTCCCTGCACGACGGGCGCGAAGCGAATGTCCTTGCCGACATCCTTGGTGCCGTCGAGATAGGTGATGATGATGTCGGAGCCGGCTGGAAAGTACGACGCTCCGCTCGTCAGGTCCGCGGGCGAGTCGTCGCGCAGGACGATCTCGATGGTGGAAACCAGCTCGTTTTTGGATTCCGGTAGCGAGCCGGAGAGCAGGTTGTCCATTAGCTGGTCGTTCAGGCTGTTGGACTGATGGGCGTTGGCCATGTGAATCCCCACTTCCACGAAATCGCCCACCTGAGTCGCAAAGCGGCCCCCCATGATCGTGGTGACGTCGGTGCGGGGTCGCACGTCCGCTTGGCCACCGATGCCGCCCTGTGAATAGAGTATCGTCCCCTCGTACTTGTCGGTAGCCAAATCGAGCTGCACCCCGTTGAACCGCGGTTTTGAAAAGACCATCGGAGTCAGCGTCGTGCGCAGATCGCGGCCGACGGTCAGGGCGTAGCGATACTGACCCTTCTCCTCGGATGCGATGGCGATGTTGGAGAACCAGTCGTTCAGGTTGCGGGATTCAAACACGACGTGTCCGCGTTCCACCGGGTTGGTCTGGTTGGTGTTGTACAGCAGCCAGCCCCGCGTGAGCAGATTGCCGTAGAGATCGTAGAAGAAGTCGCCTTCGAGGGTGTTGTTGACATAGCCTTGGTACAGCTCGCGGGCGTAGTTGGTGGTCTCCCACTGCCAGAACTTGGACTGCGAGTACAACTCCTGTGGCACGTACCATTTGCGCACGGCCGGATCGACGGCCTCCATCAGAGTTGTGGGCCCATGGGGTACAAAGCTCCGCTGGCCGGCCTGCACTTGGCCGAGGCGACCGCCGTAGTCGATCTGACCATCGGCCGGCTCGAGACCGAGGCCGGAACCGGCCGCGAGCAAGATACAAGCGAGTCGCGGTATCGCCAGTGACCTTATGCCGCGGCCTCTTTTCTGCGTAAAACGCCCCATAAAACGCCTGTTAATACGCAATCCCCACCGAGCGGATAGCTGCGGTGGAGCGGGCGTCGCCGCCCACCTCCAGTCGCACGAGATAGATCCCGGGCGGCAGCAGTTGGCCTTGGTCGTTGCGGCCGTGCCAATGTTCGGCGTAGGTGCCGTTGCCGCCCCGGTGCTCGAAGAGCGTCGCCCGCGGCCGGCCGCTAATATCGAACAGAGTCCCCCTTATATCGGCCTCGCCCACGACCGCGAGCACCTCAAAACGCAGCCGCAGGCTGTCGTGTGCGCCATCGCCGTTGGGCGTGAAGACCGGGGTGTCGAGGGCGAAGTTGCCGATCAGTCCGGTGCGGGTCACGGCCGGACTCAAGACGGTGATGCCCGAATCGAAGTGGGCATCGTTTGCATCCAGCGCCGTTGCATTGCCGGCTTGCACCCATTGAAAGGCTTCGGTTTCATGTACCAAGGCCCGACCGCCGAAATCACTGCTGTAGGCAAGAACGCGGTTGACGAAGTGGATCTTGAGTATGGTGCCATCCGCATCGATGCGGGGGAAGCGGACGGCGAAGCCCTCGTCGGTGATGGAAGTGATGGCGGCGGCGCCCTCGTCCGCTACGCGATCCGGCGTCTCAAAGGTGTGATCTAAGAGGCTCTGGCCGTCGGCGGCCACGATCTCCAGTCGTGCGATCTGTGCGACCCGTCCCTGCGTGAATAGTTCAAAACCGTTAAAGCCCTGAAGCTCGCTGCGTTCCATTTCGGCCCGCACCGCATACACGAAGGCAGTGGCCTGAGCGGCCTCCACAGTGCGCGGAAAGACCTCGGCTATGAGGGCATCGGCCAGAGCCGGCCTAGTGAACTCAAAGGCTAGACTGTTGAGGACTTGGCTCGAATGCAGCTCTCGGCTCAGAAAGTCGACCCGGAACTGGAAGTAGGTCCGGGGTGCCGGCGAGGTGTTGCGGGAGCCGGCGGCCGCCGAGTAAGGCGGCGACCACGGACTCCAGTTGTCTAAGTCGTCTCTTATAGACCCGCGCTGCCAAGAATCAGCGGCGGTCCCCTCGACGGGCAGGTTGAAAAACTCCGCCCGGGAAAGAGGTTCGCTCGGGTTGTCGATGGAGAAGGGTATATCCTCGGCGTTGGGGTTGCCCACCTCGGTGCGGTTGTAGACGAAGGGCGTGGCGTCGCTGCCGGTGCGGGTGCGGACGATGAGATCGGTGAGGGCCTCCTCTCCCAGCACGTTGCTCGTCCAGCGAATTTGTCCCCAGTTGCTGGGGGTGCCCAGATCGACGATGGGCGAGAGATACTGGGCGGTCGGGAAAAAGCCCTCGCCGAAAATCTGTAGCTTCTCGATCTCAAAGGGTATGGACGACGCAGCGCGCAGGCGGACAAAGCGCAGATAGCGGGGCGGATTGATTTCGACGACCATCACCGGATCGTTGCTGTCGTGAACGGTCAGGAAGGACTCCCAAGTCCCCAAGGCCGGCAGCCCGGCTTCGTTCAGGTGCAAACCGTCGTGGATTCGCAGTTCAAAGCTCCGCAGAAAGTCGTTCTGGAACGGCGTGGTCGGGGCGGGGAGGAAGGTGTTGCGCGGAAAGAAGCGGATGCGGTTGACGCCGACGGTGGCTCCGAGGTCCACGGTCAGCAGGGTGCCGAGGATATTGGTGCCTTTGCGCTCGAAAGCCGCGCCCGTCGGTTCGGGAGAAAGAAGCCCCTGCAAAATCGCCGCCAGCTCGTCTCTGTTGATCTCCACGGCCGTTTCGGAGACAATGCTGCCGCCTTCGGCGACCAGACTCGCAGACAGGTTCTCGCCCTCGTCTAACCGGATGGGCAGCATGGCTTGGGGGTAGTCGGGCTCCGCCAGTTCGATCCGGTCGTCCGGGGCGACGCCGATGGCGGTGGTGTTCGGGTTGAGGGCGGGGCGGAATTCGGGCTGGATGGTGGAGACGCCCGACAACCCGGAGACCTCTCCTTGCCAAGTGATGTTGCCTCCTTGGCCGAACCGCACCTCTTCGGCTGCAGCGGTGGAAAGCCCGCAGGCGAGTGCCAGCAGCATCAGCCCCGGTCTCCGCACTATCTTTGCTCCAGTTGGGATTTTAGCTGCTCCGCCATCGTTTCTCCCACGCGCTGCATCTGCTCCTGTATTTCCTCGCGCTCTTTGTGCCGCCGGTAGCGGATGTAGAGCGCGTGGGCGTCGTCCGCCTTGGTCTCTGCGCCGAGCTGCTCATAGAGCTGGGCTAAAAAGAAATAGACGCGGTAGTCCTGCGGCCAAAGCCGGCGCAACCGCTCGAAGTGGACAGCGGCGGCGCGGTAGCGGCCCTGCTCAAACAGTTGCTTGCCCCGCAGTGCCAGAGCCGCAGTCGATTCGGGCGCAGCCTGCAGGACCCGCTCGAGCACGGCCGCCGCCTCTTCGGCGCGCCGACTGCGGATTAGCACCTCGGCCAGCGGGGGCCCGAATTCGGCCACTTGGCCCTCCTCGAACAGGATGCGGTAGGCGTCCACCGCCTCGGCGAGCTGGCCTGTGGCCGAGTACAACAAGGCCAACTTGCCGCGTACCGCGCCGTTGCTCGGCAGCGCCTCCAGGGCCTCGCGGTAGGCTCTGATGCCTCCTTCCATATCGCCGCTGCGGACCAGGGCCTCGCCCAGCATGGGTAGCAACTCGGCCTCCGCGGCGGCCTCCGCGTCCATTAGGCCCTGGTACAACTTCGCTGCTTCCGCGGCCCGTCCAGAGGCTAGGTACACCTCCCCGAGCGCCCGGCGTGCCCGGTGCTGATCGGGCCAGCGCTGGAGCAGGCGCTCGTAGAGGCCACCGGCGCGGATATTGTCGCTTTGGGCTAGGTAGTGCTCGCCCAGCGCGTAGTAGGTCGCTAGGCGGCCGGCGTCTAGCGCCAGGGCCTGTTCGTACTCCCGAATCGCATTGGCGCGCAGGCCGAGTTGCTCAAAGCCATAGCCGAGCCAATAGTGCTGGCGGGCGCGGCCGGCCGCGCCTACATCGCCGGCGTTGAGGCCGATGGCTAGGAGCAGGCCGGCCGCACCGACAGCCAGTGCCGACCGCGGCGGCCGGGCACCCATAGCCGCCACGCCGCTGGCCGCAAAGATCAGCAACGCCGGTACAGCCGGGGCCCGTGCGGTCGAGTCGGCCGGCGAGAAGAGCAGGGCCTGCACCGCGAAACATCCGACGAACAGGAGCAGCGCGGTCTCGACCGGCTGGCGCTCGACGCGGAGGCGCGAGAGGATGCCCACCAAGGCCAGCGGGGCCACTAGGCCGAAGGGAAAGGCCAGCCCGGCTTTCCACAATAACGCCGCAAGCAGACTGGAATGCTGACGCGCATAGTAGGGGTCGCGGTCCGGCAGGAACTCAATCCCTTGCCAGAGGGCATAGAGCCGGCCGAAGCCCTCGGCCAGCCCAAGCTCGGCAAATTTTGGCGTCCAAGCCGACCCCAGGAGGGCGGGCAGCAGCAGCGCGGCGATCCCCAAGGCCAGCCCGCCCGCCGCTCCCCAGTTTTTCCGGTG
>RKRN01000037.1 GCA_007571365.1 Candidatus Latescibacterota bacterium | reverse complement strand
ATGCGGCGGCGATTTAGCTTTATCCGTCTGCGGCCCAACTACCAGCTTTTGGCAAGTTATCTCAAGGATAAGGGCGTACCCCCGGAGAAATTGGTCGCGTTGCTAAAAGAAGTAAATCAATCCATTGGCGATGAGGACTGCGAGCTGGGCCTTTCTTTCTTCATGGTCGACGATATCGCAACGGCACTGGCGCACATTTGGCAAGGCGAGGTTGAGCCGTATCTGGAGGAGGTATTTTTCGATCGCCCGGACCAGATAGCGCGTTTTCGCTGGTCCAAGGTCGCCGGGCGTTTGCAGGATTAGGTGTGCGACGCTACGAGCTGATCGAAGAGGAAGTGGCCGCGATTCCGGCGGCCGAGCTAGCGGTCGAACAGGCTCTGCATCTGCACGCCCAATATCCAAAAGAATTGGCAGTTAGCTTCCCCAGCCCGCTCAATGGCCAGTGTTATCAGCTCCGATCGCGCGGCTATGTCGGCGTGGTGCCATTGGGCGCGGATGCCGCCTTGGAAATCAATCCCAAAATACGCTGTTCACTGCTCATGCCCATGCTGGAGTACGCCTATCAGTTGCCCAAGATCAGTGCGTACAAGGTGCCGGCCACGATGGGGGATATTTACGAGTTTTGGGCCGAGGTGCTCGCGCGCAAGGTCTTGCAACGAGTGCGGCGCGGGCTGTTTTGGGATTACCAAACCCGCCAAGGCCGCAGCCGGTGGGTGCGGGGGCGCCTGTACCCCGAGCGCAGTGGTCTGGGTGTCCATCCTTACTGTCGGTTTGCAGAGCACACGCCCGATATCATCGACAATCGCATCTTGGCCAGTGCGCTGTTTGGCCTACGGCGCTTTGCCTTTCGCCGCCAAGTCATTCGGCACCTAGTCGGCCGAGCTTGGTGGGCGCTAAGCGAGCTAAATTACCGCCACATTCGCCCGGTAGATTGCCTCGGCGTAGCGTACCACCGGCTAAATGAGGACTACCGCCCCATGCATGCCCTGTGTTACCCCTTGCTCCAACAGTGCAGTCCGGCTGGGGGGCTGGGGGCCGAGCAAGGACCGGCCTACCTGTTGCACATGCCGACCTTATTCGAGCGGTTTTGCACGGCGTTTATCGACGACAAGATCAACCACAAGGTCGCACTAAAAGCTCAGTATCACACGCGACTCAAGGGAACGGAGCGGCTTTCCTTTCGCTTAGACATGGCCCTGTTTTCCGCGGCAACCGGGCAGCCGCTGGCGGTAGTTGATGCAAAATACAAGGCCGCTGGCCCGGTGGAAAGCGATGTGCAACAGGTGGTGGCCTATGCGGTGCAACTCGGTACGCGCCGGGCCTTTTTGCTCTATCCCAACCGCGATATAGACGAGCAGTTTGAGGTAGGACCGGTAGCCGTGCAGGCACTTGGCTACGATCTCGAAGCGGAAGATTTAGAGCAAGCAGGCCAACACGTGATCTGTAAAATAGAAGATGTCCTATAAAAATTAATATGTAACTAAAAAAAAAAGGCAAAAAAAAGGCACAGGATGACGTGTTTACGCAGAAATTTATGCCTTGGGTCAATCGGTGGGCCCCTACTCAACGAGAAACAAACTCAAATCAGCCCAGTAGGTAATCACGACCAAACAAGCTAGCAAAATAAATAGAAAGGGCAAAGAGACCCGGTAGAGCCGGTGTACGGGCTGTTCAAAGCGAATGCTGGCAATAAAGAGATTGAGCCCAACTGGTGGCGTCGAGTAGCCGATTTCTAGGTTAGTCAAGAAAATGATCCCAAGATGAATGGGATGCACATCGTATGCTTCGGCGATGGGCAAGATCAGAGGTACGACGATGAGGAGGGCGGAGAACATGTCGATCATACAGCCAACAGCTAGCAGAAACACATTGAGGAGAATTAAGAAGAGCAAGCGGCTGCTGATATGAGCCTCTATATAGGCGAGCAGGCGCGTTGGAATTTCCGCATCAATCAGGTAATTGGTATAGGCCATGGCGGCGGCCAAGACGACAAAAATGCCGCCGACGAGTACCATGCTGTCGCAGATGATCTTCGGCAGTTGGCCAATGGAAATCTCGCGGCGGATGAGCACTACCACTACCAAAGCGTACAGAGCACTCAAGGCCGCCGCTTCGCTGACGGCGATTATCCCTCCGTAGATCCCCCCGAAGATCACCACTGGCAACAGCAACTCCCAACTGCACGCGATAAAAGCCGGCGGCAATTGACGCCATCCGGTAGAATGTGCGGGCGCGGTATTGCGCCGGCCTTGGAACAGGCTGTAGCAGGACAGGGCACCCACCAAAAGCAAGCCAGGGGCGATGCCGGCGATGAAAAGCTGATCTACCGGCGTCTCGGATACGATGCCGTAGATGATCAGCGGCAGGCTCGGCGGAAACAGCAGCCCCAAGCTGCCGGAGGTGGTAATTAGCCCGAGGGAAAACGAATCGGGCAGGTTCTGTTGTCGCAGAGCGGGCAAAAGCAGTCCACCGAGCGCGACAATCGTCATCCCCGAAGCCCCAGTCAAAGCCGTGAAGAGAGCGCAGACGACAATGGCCATGATGGCCAGCCCCCCTGGCAGCCAGCCGAGCAAAGCTCGCGAGAAGCGCACCAGCCGGGCCGGTGCCCCGCTTTCGGCGAGGAGAAAACCCGTGAGAGCGAAGAGCGGAATAGCCGTTAAGGTCGGCGTTTCGGCTAGCCGGTACATCTCGATGAAGACGACGGTTAAATCGATCTCGGCGATGGAAAAGTGCAAAAGGGCCATCGCGCTGATGACCACAAAGAGCGGGACTCCAGCTAGGGCGGCTAGGGTGGCTAGGAGGCTGCTCACGGGTGTTCTGCCGGAGTGCGAAGACGGCGCACGCCCTGCAAGAGGAAGCGCAGGGCCATCAGGCCAAAGACGAGGGGGAAGCACAGTTGGGCGATCCAAGCGGGGATGGCAAAGAAAGCCGTTGTGCCGAATGCGCGTTCGTCGAGTACGAAGCGGATCGCGATATAGGATAGATAAGAGCAGAGCACGGCGGCAAAAAAATCCGCGCAACTTAGGACTATAGCTCGCACCGAGACGGGTAGCAGACGCAGTGCAGCGTCAATGCGGATGTGTTTGTCGAGCCGGGTGGCCACCAAAGCGCCAGCGAGTCCAATCCACAACACAAGGTGCCGCACGAGACTGTCGGTGCCCAAGAAAGTGATGGAAAACAGATTGCGGACGATGATCTGCCCACAGGTTAGCACCAGTAAGCAGGCTACCAAAAGGACGAGGAAGCCAGTTTCAAGGCGGTGGAGACTCAAGGAGCAGTCCGGCGAAAGTCCTGGAGATGCCGCGCTATTTGTTCGTGGGCCTCGCGGGAAAAGGCCCGCCCTACGAGCTCGGCTTCGGCGCTGGCGACGAGGCTCTTGAAGGTCTCTATATCTTCCGGGTCAGCCTCGACTAGGGATAGGCCATGGGCCTGCAACACGGCCATAGCTTCGTCGTTTTCTTGGCGGTTGCGCTGGCCCAAAGCGATCATCTGCTGCTGCGCTATGCGGCGGATGTGCTCGCGGTCTTCGGCGGGAATTTTGTCGAAAGACCGCTTGTCGATCAAGAGAGCACCTAGGGTGTAGTTGATCGGCAGTTGGGTGACGTATTTTGCGTGAGTAAACCATTGGAGGACAATGGTCGCCGACGGCGAGGCGTACACCACATTGATTAGGTTGGTCTGCAAGCCGAGGAGGACGTCCGGGATGTTAAGGGGAACAGAAGCAACGCCGGCTAAACGGAACAACACGGCGGTCAACGGTTCGTCGGGTAGCTGCCACACCTTTTGGGTGCGCATGTCCTCGATAGTAGCTATGGGTTGCTGCGAGAGAATGTGGACAAAGCCGATGTCGGCCCAACCGAGAAAG
>RKRN01000193.1 GCA_007571365.1 Candidatus Latescibacterota bacterium | reverse complement strand
CAAGCACTGAAACGTGAATTTAAGGATTTGGTTGATTCTTTGCCTAATACTTCGAGCAACTACTCTTTTTTACCTCCATGGGTCTTTGACTATCCCCAAGATGTTTACGTGGAACGAGATAGATCGCGAGAACAATTAAAGGATTTTTCCGATTTTGATCTGTTAAAAGAAGCCACATTCGATTTCAATATTATTCCGGTAGTCATTGCAGCCGGTATGGATTTAACGAAAATTTTGGACGGCGGTGCTTTAGGTTCTTGGGAGCGAAATTTTCTTGATCAGCTAAGTAATCGAACTAAAAAATACGGACTCTCGTTACCTTTTCTGTTTCTCACGATATTAGAACACTTTCTCGATATGGCGAAGCTCTCCAAAACAGCTTCTGATTTCAAGCCACGAAAATATAGAAAATTCCTTTTCTACAAAAAACAATATAATAAGCCTTTAGGTATTTACGATCCTCTGAACACCATAGATTCACTTATCAAGGCATTGAACACCTTATGGCTAGCTGAAAATGAATTGATTCGCAAATTTTGCAAGTTTAAGTTAAAGAGCTTTAACATCTTACAAGGCAAATCTCCAAGCAATAACTCATGGATAACCCTAATCGCCTATTGCGGTGGACGATTGTCAAAAAACGGATCCGCCTGCGGTAAGAATCCTCTAGTTTTAGGTGAATCAAAGTTATGTGAATATCGCAGATTAAGATGTCCAGAATGTGGCTATTGTTGCGATAGGTGTAAGAATGATAAGAGCTAGTTTCAAAACTCCCATAGGGGTCCGGGTTGAATTTTTGAGCGGCAGCAAGCTATTTTTCGACCATCGAAAGGAGTATATTCGGTGGTTGAGGATACCGGTGAAATCCCCGAAGTCCAATGGGCCCCAAATCGAGCCGCTATTGCTTACTCCACCCGTTCCCTAGGCCGTACACGCCTTCCTGATCGTGCGGTCTTTGAGGGGATTCTATGGGTCTTACGCAGGGGCACTCGCTGGAAGGACCTGCCCAGTGGATACCCTTCTACCAGCACCTGTTGGCGTCGGATCCAACAAGGGCAAGAGGCTGAAGTAGGGCTCAGCACTTGGCGGGCTTTTTTATCTGCATCAGACGCCCAAGGCCGCCTCGACAGCCCCTTTGCCGGGACCTAAAAAGAGGTGGCTGGAAAAACCAAACGCGGAAAGGGTACGAAGCTTATGGGGTGGAAGACAGCTAGGGGTGCCTTTGGGAGCCGAACTTGCCTTGGCGTCGCCGCACGGAGGATCCACGATTGATCTATGATTGAGCCACCGACTCGGTCCCTTTGCGGGATCGTCTAGCCAAACGAGGCATTGACTAGATCGGTCCCCATCGCAAGAATCGGAAAAGGCCCAAGCGACAGGATGAGCGCAAACGGCAGCGATACAAACGACGCTACCTCATTGAGCCGTACTATGCCGTTGATTGGTCACACGCTATGAGCGAAAAAGTTCGATGTTTTGCGCCTTGGTCCACCTCGCTTGTAGGCTTATCACCATAAGGCAGTTTTGAAACCAGCTTTAGAAAGCCATGCGCTATCGTCGATTTGGGCGCACCCAACTGCAGGTGAGTGCAGTCAGTTTGGGTGGGGCCTACTTGGGAGGTAAGGATCCGGAACGCGCCGTGGAAAACGCCCGGGCGATTGTGCGGCGGGCACTGGATTTGGGCTGCAATTACATCGACACAGCACCGCTCTACGGGGCGAGCGAAGAACTGCTGGGCAAGGCCCTGGCCGGGGAGCGCCGCCCCTTTTATTTAGCGACTAAAGTAGGGTTTAAGCCAGAAGGTTTTGACTACCGGCGCGATGCGGTCTTGCAGAGCTTGGAGCGCAGCTTGGCCTTGCTGGGCCTAACTAAGCTGACGGTGGCGCAAATCCACGAGGTGAACCTCGCCGGCTGGGAGCGGATCGTCGAAAAGGGCGGGGCTTTAGAGGGCTTGCGCGCCGCGCAAAAACAGGGGCTGTGCGATTTTATCGGCGTGACGGGCCGGGCTATTCCCCTGTTAGCGCAGCTAGCGGCGACCGGCGAATTCGACGCGGTGCTGTGCTATCACGACTACCATCCGTGCGTGGAACTGGCGGCAGAGGACGTGTTGCCAGCCGCCGCACAAAGCGATATGGGCGTGGTACTGGCGACAGTGCTGGCGGGGGGTATGTACGTTGCTGGCCAGGACCAGCGTACGGCGGTGAAGCGGCGGTTTGAGTGCGCGGAAGAGCGGCAACGCGCTTGGGAGACGATCGCCCAACTCAAACAAGAGGAGTCCACGCTGCCGCAGAGCGCGTTCCGCTGGGTCTTGGCCGACGAGCGGGTCTCGACCGTGGCTAGCGGCGCGGCGAGTGTGGCCGAGTTGGAGGAAGTGGCAGCGGCTGGGGATATGACGCCGCTAAAGCACGGGTGAGGTAGGGCGCGGCCTTAGCAGTCTTGACTTGCGTTACCTGTTCGGATACTGTCAGATACTGCATTAAGATGCTGACAGGAAAGTACTAAACCTATATTCTATTTTACAAACAGAAACAGGCGAAATATGACTATAAAAGGCAAAGTTGGACACAAGGGCGAGATCTTCATCGCAGAAGATCTCCGCGAAAAGCTAGGTATAGACCCTAGTTGGATGGCCTATCAATTCTTAGTAGATGACCATCTGGAGATCTACTGCCTGCCGCCGGAGCATGGTAAATCCCTAGCGGGTAGTGCTGCCGAGTACATAAAGAAAAACATTGCACCAGGTAAGGAATGGGATGAAGCCCGAGAAGTTGCTTGGAAGCAAAGAACAGAAGAGAAAATGGGCCTTCGGGAGCGAGAATATTGAGCGGATTTCTTGACACTAGCGTAATCGTTCGATATTTGACCGGCGACCCACCTGATATGTGCGCGAGGGCAACTCAAATTATTGAGCAGGTGGATGACCTCAAAGTTACTGAGGGCGTATTGGCCGAAACGGCCTTTGTCCTCTCGTCGGTTTATCAGATGCCCCGCTCAAAAGTGGTTGATCTTATCATAGCTTTAATTAAAAAGGCAAACCTTTCGACCTACGCATTGAACAAGCACTTGGTGTTGGAAGGGCTGATAATGTGCCGACCATCGGGGAGGGTGTCTTTTGCAGATGCCATGCTGTGGGCAGCCGCTCGGACCGATGAAGCGTCGGTCATGTATTCTATGGACGAGCGTTTTCCCGACGATGGCCTCAAAATACGTCGAGTATTATAAGGCCGGTTAGCCGATCTCACCTCGCATAGTTGGTCCGGCCCGTCCTTCCGCTCCGCTCCATCAGATCCAGCCGTGCTGGCCGGTCACCGGTGCGCCGGAAGTCTGGGTTTGCCAATGCGGGCGGCGGCCTATTTTGACCTCGCGGCCGGTGAGGGACGAGGCTTCGGCCGCGAAGAGAATCTCCATGATGTGCCGCCCGTATTGACCGTGGGTCGGAGGCTCGATGTTGAGCGCGATGGCCTCGGCAAAGCACCGCCATTCGTGGTACATCTCGGTCGGCGCGTCCGCAAATGGGACGTCTTCCCACGTATCGCCACGGCCTATTTTGACGTACTTCTCGCCGTGCTGGCTGAAGCGCAGCGAGCCGTTGGCGCAAATCACTTGGCATTCAAAGTTCGGTGCTCCGTCCGCGTACCCCACGGCCACGGCCGTGCCAGCGAGGCCGTTCTTGTAGCGGATAAAGGCTGTGGCCGAGTCGTCGCTGGCTTGGTAGTGAGCGCGTGTGCCAATCGCGGCCGCCACCGATGCCGCTTGTGAAGCCATCACCCACGTGAGCCGATCGACGACGTGAACGCCGTTGGTCAACCACATGCCGCCGCCGTGAAAGCGACTGCGGTACTGGGGCCGCCGCCCGGCGAAATTCCAGTTTTTCGCCATGTAACTGACCGCCGTAATCACCGGGCCGAGTTGGCCGGAGTCGAGAATTTCCTTGGCCTTGAGGCTGGTGCTGTAAAAGTGCTGCGACAGCCCGACCATCAACTTGACATTGTTCTCGGCGGCGGCGGCGACCATGGCGTCGCACTGTGCTAGGTTGATGGCCATGGGCTTTTCGACGAGCACGTGCTTGCCGGCGCGACAGGCGTCGATAGTGAGTTGGTGGTGCAACTGGTGCCCGAGCACGACGGCGACCGCATCGACGTCAGCATCTTCCAAGAGTTCGTGGTGCGTTGAGTAGCCCTTGGGGATGTGGTACTGGTCCATGTACTCGCGCCGCTTTTCTGCAAACAGATCGGCGACTGCTACGACTTCTACTTGACCGAGATGGGCGATTGCATCGCAGTGGGATCGGGCGATGCCGCCGAGGCCAATGATGCCGACTTTGAGCGTTGCCATAGGGAATCCTTTGGTATGGAGTGAAGGCGCGCTAAGTATAGACGGTGCCTTGGCCAATCACAAATCGCCGCCCATTTGCGGCCAAATAAGTAATGTCCTAAGATGCCCTAATGCCCGGTAATTTTACCTATCGCTCGTTCGCCGTGGGCGCGTTGCTCTCGCTGGCGATCAACATGTTCTTTGCCTACGCCCGACTGGCGATGGCCACCGCGGGCATGTCCTCGGATTACATCACGGCCGGTGCCGTGTTCCTGTTTTTCCTAGTGGTGGCTTTTGTCAATCCCGCGCTCAAGCTGTTGCGTCGGTCTTGGGGCTTTAACCGCTCCGAGCTGATCATCATCTATGCGATGATGATCGTGGGTTCGGCGATTCCCACTTGGGGTTTTACGGGCAACTTGATCGCCATGTTGCCCAACATCTACTACTATGCCACGCCCGAAAACAACTGGTCGGAGCTGTTGCACCCTTATGTCCGCGAGTGGATGGTGCCGCAGGATCCAGACGCGATTAAGTACTTCTTCGAGGGCCTGCCCAAAGGGCAGCCCATCCCTTGGCAACACTGGATGATGCCGCTGGCGGCTTGGGTCTCGTTTATTGTGGCGATCTACCTGATGATGATCGCCATTGCGTCGATTGTTCGCCGCCAGTGGGTGGACTACGACCGCTTGACCTTTCCGCTATTGCAGTTACCTATCGACCTGACCGCAGAAGGTAAGCGCGGGTCCATCATCGGGCCGCTGTTCAAAAGGCCGCTGTTGTGGATCGGGTTTGCGCTGCCTTTTGTGCTGCACAGCACCAACGCCCTAAACCACTATTTTCCCTTTATTCCGGCCGTGCAGTTGCGACACAATATCTCGCTGTTTAACAATGCACTGGGGCTGACGACGAATGTAAACTTCGCGGCGCTGGGGCTGGCGTACTTTTTGAGCTTAGACGTGGGGTTGAGCATTTGGCTCTTCCACTTGTTGACCAAAGCGCAGATCACCACCGAGAACGTCCTCGGCTATTCACTGCCCGGTCGCCGCGACCTGTTTATGGAAGGCTCGATGTCGGTGTCCTACGAGGGGATGGGAGCCATGCTGGTGCTGGTGCTCTACGGGCTGTGGAACAGTCGCAGCTATCTGCGGCGGGTCTGGCGCAAGGCACTGTACAACGAAGGAGGGCTGGACGATGCGCAGGAGATACTCTCGTATCGGGCGGCACTCATCGTCTTGGTTTTGGCTAGTGCATACGCCACCGGCTGGCTGACCTTGTCGGGCGTACCGTGGTGGGTCGCGCTGTTTTTTCTCTTTGTCGCCTTTTGCATCTTCTACGGGCTGACGCGGATCGTCGCCGAAGGGGGGTTGGGTTTTGCACGGGCCCAGATGACGGCGCAGCCGTTTGTGATTGACGCGGTAGGCACGGAGGCGATAGGGCCGTCCGGGTTGGTGAGCTTGGGGATGACTTTTAGTTGGGCGGGCGACCTGCGGACGATGGTGATGGCCTCGGCGATCAATGGGCTCAAGCTGGCCGATATTGGCCAAGTGCGCGGACGGCCGCTGTTTTGGGCCTTGATGCTGTCGATTGCGGTCGGCTTGGCGGGTTCTATTTGGATGGTGGTGTGGATGGGATATCAGTACGGAGGCATTAATTTGGACTGGTGGTTCTACAATCGCTTCGGCGAAATCGTCCACGGCGACTCGGCCTACAAAATAGCCAACCCAAGGCATCCCATAAGCGACTTCAGCGAAATCGGGCCGCGCTTTTTGTTCGCGGGAATCGGCGCGGCTATAATGGGGTTGTTGATGTACGCCCGGTACCACTTCCTCTGGTGGCCGGTGCATTACCTCGGCTTTCCCATCGGCGCGACCTTGACGATCATCTGGACGTGGTTCGGCATTTTCATCGGCTGGATTCTCAAGGCCCTAGTGCTCAAGTACGGCGGCGTGACGCTGTATAGGCAGCTACGGCCTTTGTTTTTGGGGTTGATTTTGGGACACATTTTTGTCTCGGGATTCTGGGTGCTCTTCGATTACATCACTGGGGAGACGGGCAATCGGATTCCGATTTTTTGAGCGGTGGGCACTGGGTAGCGTGGGTGCCCCTACACCACTCTCTTGGGTGCGCGGGCCTCTGGCCCGCAATGGATTCCCGTGTGCGCGGGAAGGACGCCGGGGGCCAGTAAGGGGCCGACGATAATCAGCGACTGCGTAACATCAGTTATTGAGGAGGAACAACGAATGCGAGCAAGCGACAGAGAACAAATTGGGCCGCACGGCTTGGCGGTAACGCGCTTGGGGCTGGGCGGTACGACCTTTGGCAACATGTACTCGGCGCTGAGCGAGCAAGAGGGGCTGGACGTGCTAGACGCGGCTTTTGCGGCTGGGGTGCGCTACTTTGACACGGCACCGCTGTACGGCTATGGCCTGAGCGAGACGCGCTTGGGGCCGGGGCTTATGCGCTACCACCGCGACGAGATCGTCCTGTCCTCGAAAGTGGGCTATACGCTGGTGGAGCGAAAGCCCGGCGACAGCTATGTCGAGCTGTTCGTCGATGCGCCGGCGATGACCAGCTATTTCGACTTCTCGCGCGACGCCGTGCTGCGCTCGATTGAGGGGAGTTTGGCGCGGCTCAACATGGATCGCCTCGACATGGTGCTGATCCACGACCCGGACGAGGCGCGGAGCATTGAGCCGGGCTGGACGCCGGGCGAGCGGGGGTACTTCGACCAAGTGATGGCCGAAACGTATCCCGTGCTCGCCGAGTTGCGTCAGCAGCAGGTGATCAAGGCTATCGGCTTAGGTATGAACCAATGGCAGATGCTGGCCGACTTCGCCCGCGCCGGCGACTTCGACGCCTTTTTGCTGGCGGGCCGCTATACGCTGCTAGAGCAGGAATCGCTGCGCGAGTTGTTGCCGCGGTGCTTGGAGAAGGGGGTGCGAATAGTCATTGGCGGGCCGTACAACTCGGGAATTTTGGCTACTGGGGCCGTCGAAGGGGCGTATTACAACTACGCGCCCGCGCCGGCCGCTGTGCTGGAAAAGGTGCGCCGGATCGAGGCCGTTTGTGCGCGGCACGAGGTTCCCTTGCCGGCCGCAGCCCTGCAATTTCCCTTGGGCCATCCGGCGGTGGCGACCGTCATTCCCGGGGCGCGGACCGTCGCGGAAGTTGCCGCCAATGTGGACTGCCTAGAGCACCCGATTCCCGCCGACTATTGGGCCGAGCTTAAACAGGAAGGGCTGATCGACGCGGAGGCGCCAACGCCTTAGGTCCACCATTCACCTTGAGGAGTAAGTACAATGTCCGAGTGGCCGATACTCAAACACTACGATCGGGATCACCTCTCCCGCATTGCCATGCCGATTGGCGGTATTGGCACCGGCACTGTTTCACTGGGCGGACGCGGGGATTTGCGCGACTGGGAGCTGATGAACCGCCCGGCCAAGGGATTTGTCCCCAAGCGCGAAGGGGGGCAAGGCGGGGGGCCGTTTTTTGCTCTGTACGCCAAACCCGCTGGCGGCCCAGCTATCACCCGCGCCCTTGAAGGGCCGGTAGATGTATCCGAGTACCAAGGTGCAAGCGGCAGTGTGGCGGTCAATCACGGCTTGCCGCGCTTTGCACAATGTGCGTTTGCCGCAGCCTATCCGCTGGCCCAAGTGCATCTGTCCGATCCACTGGTTCCGCTCACAGTTTGTCTCGAAGCGTTCAACCCGCTTATTCCGGCCAACGCCGATGACAGCGGCATTCCCATCGCCGTGCTGCGCTATACGCTGACCAATCGGACGGACGAGCGCGTCGCGGCCTCGGTGTGCGGCTCGCTGCCCAATTTCATTGGCAACGATGGCGTGGCAGAGTTGGCGCGTGCCAATCGCAATCGCTTTCGTCAAACAAGGCACTGTCGGGGCATTTTCATGGACAGCGAAGGGGTTGATCCCACGGCCATTAGTTATGGTACGCTGGCCCTGACCACCACGGCCAAAACCGGTATTACCTACCGCACGGCTTGGAAAAAAGCCGGGTGGGGCACGTCGCTGCTCGACTTTTGGGACGACTTTGCCGCCGATGGCCGCGTGGAAGAGCGCCCCAGCGAAGGGGCCGACATGCCGAGTGCGTCGCTGGTGGTGCATACCCACATTTTGCCCAAGGCACGCAAGACCATCACCTTCTTGCTGACGTGGCACTTTCCCAATCGGCACACGTGGTCGCCGGGCGACGATCCCTACATTGGCAACTACTATGCGATGCACTATGGCGATGCGTGGGACGTGGTCGGCAAAACCGCGCCGCGCCTCAAAAAGCTCGAACAACAGACCGTGCGCTTTGTCTCAGCCTTTGCGGCAAGCGACCTGCCCGAGGTCGTTAAGGAAGCCGCGCTGTTCAATCTCAGTACCCTGCGGACGCAAACGTGCTTCCGCACGCCCGATGGACGCTTATTTGGCTGGGAGGGATACAACGATCACAGCGGCTGCTGCATGGGTTCCTGTACGCATGTGTGGAATTACGAACAAAGTACGGCGTTCCTCTTTGGCGATCTGGCCCGCACGATGCGCGATACCGAATTCAATCACGCCACCGACGATCGAGGCATGATGAACTTTCGCGTCCATCTCCCCCTCAGCCGCGCCCGAGAATTTGGCAAAGCCGCGGCCGACGGTCAGATGGGTTGTATTATGAAAGCCTATCGCGACTGGCAGCTTTGCGGCGACGATGCCTTTCTACAATCGATTTGGCCCAAGGTCAAAAAGGCCCTTGAGTTTTGCTGGATCGAAGGGGGGTGGGACGGCGATGGCGACGGGGTTATGGAGGGCTGTCAGCACAATACCATGGACGTCGAATACTACGGCCCTAATCCACAGATGGGGATCTGGTATCTGGGGGCACTGCGCGCTGGCGAAGAAATGGCGACCTATCTGGGCGAATCCGACTTTGCACAAACCTGCCGACGGCTCTACGAGCGTGGCCGCGCCTACATCGACGAGCAATTATTCAATGGCGAATACTACGAGCATCGCATTGAGCCGCCCCAAAAAGTGGCCGCCGCGCTGCGGCTGGGTATGGGCGCGGCCGAACTCGCCGATCCAGATTACCAACTCGGGCGCGGTTGTTTGGTCGATCAGCTCGTCGGCCAGTTTTTCGCCCACGTCTGCGGTTTGGGCTATCTAACCAAGCGCGCTCACGTGCGCCAAACCCTCCGGAGCATCCGCAAGTACAATCACCGCAAAAAGCTGACCGATCACTTCAACTGCATGCGCTCTTATGCTTTGGGCAACGAATCGGCCTTGCTCATGGCCAGCTATCCCCACGAGCGGCCGGCCAACCCATTTCCCTATTTCACCGAAGTGATGACCGGATTTGAATACACGGCGGCCATTGGCATGCTCTACGAGGGGCAAATCAAAAACGGTCTGCAAGCCATACGCGACATTCGCAATCGCTACGATGGGGCCAAACGCAGCCCCTTTGACGAAGCCGAATGCGGCCATCACTACGCTCGGGCCATGGTGGCTTGGGCTAGTGTGCTGGCGCTGACCGGGTTTAATTACTCGGGGGTTACAAAGTCCATCGCCTTTGCCGCCAAGCCCGGGACCTTTTTCTGGTCCAATGGTGCTGCTTGGGGCACGGTGTGCATTGCCCAACGCCCGTCGGGCTATCGCATTGTCTTGGATGTTTTGTATGGGCAAATCAAAATTAAGCACTTGCGGCTGACCGGTGCGGGCGAGCACACCTTTGAGCGGGAGCTCGTGCTGCGCGAGCATAGCCAGCAGACCTGTATCGTGGGATGACGGCGTATAGGCGGCAACCAACGGCGCATTGCCCTTGGGGTTATAGCGACGCTGAGGATTAGTTTCGCCGCGTGGAAGGGCAAAACGCGCTCGCTAGTTGACTTGAGCAGTGTAGATTTTTATGGGTAGTTTTAGTAACTGGTGTTACGCAGTCCCCGGCCTTCGCCGGGCAGGTTCTGCGGCTTCCTCCCGCTCCGCCCGGGGTCCTTCCCGCATACGCGGGAAGGACCCCGAATCAGCTCTGCGTCGGTCGAACTCGTTCCTGCGGAACGTCCGGGTGAATCGGCTGCACTAGTTCTTCGGCTGGGGCCAGTGCGTCCTTGCCATTGTGTATTCGCCTAGAGTACATTCCCAGTCCTCCTCATACGATACGGCATACGACTACACGACTCACCCCTTTTACCGCACGAGGCTCGCGATGCCTACCAAACCGCTTACATCCCTACCGTCGCCGCTCCACGCTTTCCCGGACTACCCGCCCAGAGACGACATGCAGAATGCGATTTATCTCCACAGCCCCGGCTACCTACCGGCTCTCATCCGCCACTTCGGCGCCCCCGATACGACCCTCGTCATCAGTGAAGCCCCCCTCGGCTGGACCACCAGCCAGCGCGAGGGCATTCTGATTCCCGATCTGTTGATCGCCTTCGATATCGATCGGGATGCTTTCTTTGCCGAGCGGGGCTACGCCATCCAGAGTCAAGGCAAACCCCCGGATTTTGTCTTGGAAATTGCGTCGCACACGACGGGGCTACGCGACGACACGGCCAAACGCACGGGCTACGCCGCCTATGGCGTCCCGGAGTATTGGCGGTTCGACCCCACCGGCGGCTCGTATCACCAAGTGCCGTTGGCCGGTGACTACTTGCTCAACGGCCAGTACCACGGCATTCCTATCACCCAGCGTCCCCCCGGCCGGTCTTGGGGGCACAGCGGCATCCTCGGGCTGGACCTCTGTTGGGAACAGGGTCGGCTTCGGTGGTATGACTCAGACGCCCAACGCTACTTGCTGACGTACGACGACGAGGCCGAAGGCCGTCTCGCCGCCGAAAGCGAGCGCGACGCCGAGCGCAACGCACGCCTCGCCGCCGAAAGCGAGCGCGACGCCGAGCACAACGCACGTCTCGCCGCCGAAGAGCAACTAAAACGCCTGCGAGAACAACTAGGCCTAGACCGCCCACCATCTGAATAACTGACGTTACGCAGTGTTTGTCCTGCTTGCGTAAGCAGGCCTCCAGAGCCACCGGTTTGCCGCCGTGCGGGTAGGCTGGATTCCCGCGTGTGCGGGAATGACGCCGGGGGCCGACGATAACGAGCGACTGTGTAACAGCAGTCAGTAATACAATAGGGGGCACCCACAAGGGGTGCCCCCTACGATAGCGTCGCGTATCTAACGCCCGCTACTTCTTATCCTCATCGACGACCTTGAAGTCCGCATCTACCGCACCCGAATCCCCACCCCCTGGCGGCTGGCTGGCGGCACCTTCGGGTGCTGGCTCGCCTTGGGCCTGTTGGGCTTGAGCGTCCTTGTACATTTCCTCGGCCAGCTTGTGCGACGCTTGTTGCAGTGCGGTCATGGCCTGCGTGATGGCCGCGTCGTCCGTGCCTTCGAGTGCTTGCTTGAGCGCGGCGATTGCGTCCTCAACGCCTTTTTTGTCGGCGTCGGCCAGCTTGTCGCCGTAGTCGGTGAGTGATTTTTCCGTCGCGTAGATGAGTTGGTCGGCCTCGTTGCGGCGCTCGACGGACTCGCGGCGCTCTTTGTCCTCATCGGCGTGGGCCTCGGCGTCCTTCTGCATGGTGTCGATTTCCTCTTGGCTCAGGCCCGAGGACGACTCAATGCGAATGGATTGCTCCTTGTTGGTGCCCTTGTCCTTGGCCGCGACGTTGAGGATGCCGTTGGCGTCAATGTCGAAGGTCACCTCAATTTGGGGCATGCCGCGCGGGGCTGTGGGGATGCCGTCGAGGTGGAAGCGGCCGAGGGTGCGGTTGTCGTTGGCAAACTCGCGCTCGCCCTGTAGCACGTGAACTTCCACCGAAGGCTGGTTGTCCGCGGCCGTGGAAAAGATCTGGCTCTTCTTGGTGGGGATGGTGGTGTTGCGGTCAATGAGCCGCGTCATCACGCCGCCCATGGTCTCGATCCCCAACGACAGCGGCGTGACGTCAAGCAGCAACACGTCGTCAACACTGCCAGCCAGTACGCCGGCTTGGATAGCCGCGCCCAAGGCTACCACCTCGTCGGGGTTGACTCCGCGATGCGGCTCCCGGCCGAAAAGCTCTTGGACCACGGCTTGGATCTTGGGGATGCGCGTCGAGCCGCCGACCAGAATCACTTGGTTGATGTCGCTGGGTTGTAGCTCGGCATCGGCGAGGGCCTGCCGGCAGGGTGCCTTGGTGCGCTCGATTAGGTCCTCTGCCAAGCGCTCGAATTGGGCGCGCGACAGCGTGGCTTGCAAGTGCTTGGGGCCGGTCTGATCGGCGGTGATAAACGGCAGGTTAATATCGGTTGAAGTGGAGGACGACAGCTCAATTTTGGCCTTTTCGGCCGCTTCTTTGAGCCGTTGCAGAGCCATTGCGTCTTGGCGCAGGTCAATACCCTCTTGCTGTTTGAAATCCGCGGCGAGCCAGTTGATGATCTTCTGGTCGAAATCGTCGCCGCCGAGGTGGGTATCGCCGTTGGTGGATTTGACCTCAAAGACACCATCGCCGAGTTCGAGGATGGAAATGTCGAAGGTGCCGCCGCCGAGGTCGTACACGGCGATCTGCTCGTTGGTGCCGCCCTTGTCCAAGCCGTAGGCCAACGCCGCGGCGGTCGGCTCGTTGACGATGCGCAAGACCTCTAGGCCGGCGATGGTGCCCGCGTCCTTGGTGGCTTGGCGCTGGGAGTCGTTGAAATAGGCCGGCACGGTGACGACGGCTTGTTTTACTTCTTCCCCCAGATAGTCTTCGGCGGTCTGCTTCATCTTTTGCAAGATCATGGCCGAGATTTCCGGCGGCGTGTATTCCTTGCCGTCGATTTTGGCCACGGCCATATCGCGGCTACCGGGGGCCACTTCGTAGGGGACTTCGCTTATTTCGGTGGCGATCTCGGCGTAGCGACGGCCCATGAAGCGCTTGATCGAATAGACCGTGTTTTGCGGGTTGGTGACGGCTTGGCGCTTGGCGGTCTGGCCGACGAGGCGCTCGCCGTCTTTAGTGAAGGCGACCATCGAGGGCGTGGTGCGGCCCCCTTCGGAATTGGCGATGACCTCGGC
>RKRN01000117.1 GCA_007571365.1 Candidatus Latescibacterota bacterium | reverse complement strand
GGGAACGTCTTGGGCCAATCAAGCAGTTCGAGAAAAACATCATCCTCGACAATCGTCCTGAACTTGGCCATCAGGGCATTAGGGGCCAAGCCACGCGCCGCCCTTTCTTGAGCATCGACGCGATCGCCGGCCTCCAGCAGCCTGCCCAGCATGTCGTCGTCGAGCGCATCCTCGACGATTAGGTATCCCTGTTGGGCAAAATGGTCGCACTGGGCATCGGTCATGCAGTACTGCAAACAGCTTGGGTCCATAGAAATCATCGCTTGTGAGGTTCAGCGTAAGGCGATCAGCACATCGGCGTCAAGCAACGCTCTCGCGAATCAAATTCCCAACTCGTCGCGCAGCTCATTGACAAGCTCGTTTGTGACAGTATAGCCGCCGCCTACTGGCATGGGTTTGAAGCCATACAGATCACGCCTCGGCCTACCCACAGCTTCGGGTTTCACTCGTGCTGCTAGTGCTTCGCGCATGAGTTCCGACACGAGTTTCCCGGCCGTCTTCTGGTCGCGGTTGGCGAGTTTCTGCGCCGCCGCAAGGACATCATCAATATCGAGAGTAATGCGCATTAGGTGCCCCTTCCCGATTAGATTTCTCCGGTTCTACTCATCGCGTGTCCTACCGGTCTCCGCTAGGAGCGCGAGCGTCTCGTCAAGTGCTGTGTCCGGCTGCCTGAGAAGCACATCTGCCGGGATCCCGAGATGCTCATGGAGCGCACGCGCCATTGGCATCGTGATAGACCGCTTGCCGGAAAGAACCTCCGACACTTTCGCACGACTCCCAATAAAAGGGATCAGGTCGCATGGACTCAGGCTTCCTTGCTCCATGCGGAATTCAATGGCCGCGAGGGGGGTTGGATACCCCATCGGCTCGTGCTTGCTCTCATACAACTCGACAAGATCAACCAAGACATCAAGCTCGTCTCCCTCTGAACTACCCGGAGCCGCATCCATGAGTTCGTCAATCCGAGCGAGCACGGCCTTGTAGTCTTCCTCACTCCGAATCGGCTTGATATTCGCCATCTCTAAACCTCCTTCGCGTCCACGGCGTCATACGCGGCGTGTGTACCTACAAAACGCACATAGACGACGCGGTACTCGTACTTGATTTTCGCCACGAGTCGGTAGTCGTTGCCCTTGATATTGAAAACCACCCGGTTTCCCCCAACGATACTGGCACTACGGAACTTCACCTTTACCTTCGCCGGCGTATCCCAATTCTCTTGCTTGACTTCCCGATACCAAGCAAGAAGCGGCTCTTTGGCATTCGGATGCTGCTCCCAGAACTCCCGGAGTGCCCTCTTGGCGATGATCCGCAACGAGGAACTTAGCGATTTTTTGCAGTGTACTCCGCGTTGCAGCCGGAAGATTGGCACGAACAGTTAGTTCATTTTCCAAGGCTACGGCGATATTACCACCGTTAGTACAGCATACACCTCGTCCCTACTTCCCCCACTCCTCTTCCGGCACTTCCGAGTGATCCTGCGGCTCGTAGCCAATCGCCCTTTTGCCGTGTTCGATGTCGTAGAGCGGCCAGTTGCTGCCCGACACCCCAAAGACGATTTCAAACTTCACGCCCGGATGGATCAGCGCCTGCTCAAACACCCGCACGCAATCGCCGTGGCTGAGGTGGTGTGGATGTTGAGGCTGATCGCGCTCGAGGTTGAAGTTGCCGATGCGTACGCAGACGAATTCCATGTCGTGCTGATGGGCAAAAGAGTGAGCTAGGGCCTCACCGAAAATTTTGCTGACCGTGTAGATACCCACCGGGGTAGTAGTCATATCGACCGTGCGGTGGATAGTACGCGGATGGAGCGTCAAGACCCCGGCGCGGCTGGCATAGGCGACGCGTTTGACGCCATTTTGCCGAGCGGCCTCAAAAACGTTGTACGTGCCGATGAAGTTGCCCTGTAGCATGGTCTCCCATTCGCTGCCGCCGGGCAGGCCCCCAATGTGGGCGACCGCGTCCATGCCGTGCGTGGCTTCTAACATAGCGTCGAAGTCCGCGAGGTCGGAGACAACCGTATCGACGAGATCGGGCATGGGCACGCGGTCGTGGCCGCGCACCTCGTGGCGATCTTTGAGACCGCGGGCTACGGTGGAGCCAACGCGGCCAGCCGCGCCCGTTATGAGTACGCGCATGATACGCTCCTTTCTAGTGAGAACGGACAGCCGAAGCGGAAGGGCAGCCAGTGCCCAACGCCGGGCTGAGTGGTCCTCTTTTTGTAGTGTCCCCCAATGTACCGCTCGGGCAAGAACGGCTCACCGGCCCAAGCACCATCAT
Source organism: Candidatus Latescibacterota bacterium (assembly GCA_007571365.1). Classification (GTDB taxonomy): domain Bacteria; phylum Latescibacterota; class UBA2968; order UBA8231; family UBA8231. The sequence goes on along the minus strand of RKRN01000117.1, from coordinate 11,117 downwards.
CCGCGCTCGCGGCCCAAGCACCACCACAAGCAAAAGACGCCGACAAAAACCAGCAGCAATAGGATGCCAGCTTGCCATTGGTAGGCCGGTGCGGACAGCGCGAAAAGGCTCTTGAGTGCCGGGCGCAAGGAGGTTAAAAAGCCCAAGAGGACGTACGCGAGCAGGTTGCGGCGCAAGATCAAGACCATTACGGCTACGGAGAAGCCAACGCTGACGACAAACGTCAATAGCGCGAAGAGGAATTCGTCGAAGTGGACGGCGTTGCTGCCGGACAAAACTAAGCCCACGCCCACGCCCGCCACGACTGCGTAGAGCCTCTTTTTTATGACGACGCGAGTGTAGTAGAGGGCCAAGCCCACGCCAATCGGGACGAAGATGGCCCATAGTACGCTGTCGCGCAGCGCATGCCAAAAGGGCAGATACGAGTCCAAGCCAGAAGGTAGCGCGAGGATGCGACTCGGATCGGCGGTGAAGAATTGGCTTTGCACGTAGCCGAGTACGTGCTGACACGACTCTGTGGCGACCAAGACCAGCGCGACCCCGACCACAGCGTCGCGGAATTCGGGTACGCGCCGTGCAACTCGCAGGCGCGCGGGCCAGTCTGGATAGAGGCTAGTGGCCAAGCCGAGGGCCGCGACGATGAGCAAGCCGACCCCCAAGCCCCCCAAGACGATGCCCAGTATCTGAGTAAGCGCAAAGGTCGACAGCGCCAGGCGCGTATCGTAGGCGCGTTCGACGACCGACAGGCCGTTGAGGAAGTGCAATAGGAAAAATACCACCCCTATCGCGGCGATTTTGACCAGCGGCCCCCAAGCAATGCCCTCGTTGCGCACGCGGCGCACCAGCAGCCACAGGCCGTGCAGTACCACGACGGCAATTAAGGCGATGAGCAAGCCGGAAAGCGCGGTTTTGAACGTGGTACTCTCCTTGTACTCGCGCTCCCAAGCCTCGGGTACATGGAGAAAGCGATAGATGGAAACCGGCTCGTCGCCCGCGACATTGACCCGCACCCGAAAGCGCAGCCCATCGACGTTGCGCTCGTCGCCCACAGCGGCCTCAAAGACGAAGCGGTGATCGCGGCGGTTGGGGAGCCTTTCCGACGAGACTTCCTTCAGCACTAAGTCCAGAGGATTGAGGCCGAAGGAACGCAGGTGCTCAACGACAACCGCCCCGGCTTGCATTTCGTTGAGGTCTGCGCCGGCGGCCTCTTCGGCCAGCAGGTGATTTATGCTATAGAGCGTGCCGTCTTGCGGATGGATGGCGACTTGGTATTCCTCCTTTTCTCCGTAGCGAAAAAAGCGCGTCACCCACAAGCTGGCCAACAAGTCCTCTCGGTATAGGCGGTTGACGACCGCCACCGACTCGCGCTCCAGGATGTAGCGAATAGCCAGCTCGTCCGGTTGATTTTGATAGTACGTGACCCTCTCGTAGGCCGCGGCATCCACGCCGTTGGCCGCTAGATACGCAAGGGCCTTGGCCTCGGCCTCGGCCCGAGTTAGGGCGACATCGACAAAATCGAGCGGTTTTTCGTAGTCGAGGGCAAAAAAGCCCAGCGAAGCCACGACCACCGCAGCAGCCCAACTCATCTGCCGCTTAGACAGCGGGACGTAGGTACGCGCTGGGGGCGGGGCGGCCGGCTGGGGCGCGGTGGGCGCATCCACCACAGCTTCCGCGGCCTCGGCGCCGTCGCGCTCGTTGAGCAAGGGCGTCGGATCAACGAAGCGCCGCTGCCGCAGGTAGAGGACTAAGGCCACGGCCAGCGGCAGGAGCACGAGGCCAGCCGACAAGGCCGCCGAGACGACGAAGTAGCTATTGGACGAGCGCAGGAGAATCAACGCCGTGTACAGCGCATCAACCGTGTAGTGCCACACCAGCGGAGCGAGCAAGCCGAAGCGCAGGAAGATGTAGCCGACGACAATGCCGGCGAGGCCGACCTCAATGCCGCGAATGTAGAACGGCTGCTGCGGATAGCCGGCATGGGCAAACCCCCAGATAAGAGCCGAGAGCACGACCGCGACCCAGCGCAATTTGAGGTATTTGTGCAGGAAGGGGATCGAAAAAGCGCGCGACATGAACTCCTCGGAGACGGCTGGCATAAAGCCGATCAACAGCACCATAATCCACGGGATATAGGTATTGACCATCTCGCTGTAGGGAATCTGCGCCGGACTCCAAGCCCCGAACTTTTCTGCGGTTACGTAAAAAAGAGTTTGGTAGGCAAAGAAAAAGGCCGTCAGTGCCAAGCCGAGAATGGTGCCGAGGAGAAAGCGCTTGGTGCGCAGGCCCGGTGGACTGAACTGAGCACCGAGTTGGATCTGGTCGCCGCAGTAACGGCGATAGAGCGGCTCCGCGGCCGCCGTGAGAAAGAAAATGAACAGGCCCTGCCCAATGGCCGCGAGTAGACTATTGAGCAACTGACGAGTGAGAAAGGAGCCGTAGGTATCGGTCGTGTTGTAGCTAAACGCGGTCAACGGCAGGTTGTTGAGCTCGGCCAACAGCGTCAAGACCGCGGCGATGGCCCCGAAAACCGCCGCGGTTTTCCAGCGGATGTCGCGGGCGCGGACGCGGCCAAAGAACACGGCTACCATCGCCAGCACCGTCAGAATCAGGAAGAAGGCCGCCACCATGCCGGTGGCCTCGTTGTGCGACCGCAGCTCAGCGTAGTCGCGCTGCCAAGACTCGGGAACCTTGAGGTACTCGCCAAAGCTGCCGATCTGATCGCCTTGCAGGCGCACGTAAAAGCGGTAGTGCGCCTCGCCAACAGCAAAGTCGCGCAACTTCCAGCTAAAAGTGTAGTCCATGCGGTTGGGTCGCTCTTCGGCCTGCGTTTCTACGAAGTCGAGGGCGGCGAGGTCGCGGCCGAGATCGTCGGCGAGAAACGCCTCGGCCAAGCGGCGGGCTTCGGCTTCTTCGAGCCGGGCACCGGGGGCTTCTTCCTCAACGAGGTGGCTAAAACTGAGGAGCTCGCCAGAGGTGGTAACCGCGACTTGGAACTCTTTTTTTTCTAGTTCCCGCACCCAGCGATTGGTCCAGCACCACAACCGCACGGGGTCGCCGATGACTTGCGTGGCCCCCTCTAGGCCCAACTCGCGCTCGAGAAAGGTCTTGGCTTGGTCGTCGTGGAGGAAAACGGCGCTGTGGCGATAGTCGGCCAAGTCAAAGCCGCGGGCGGCGAGGAAGTCGGCCGCCTGCACCGCAGCCTCGTCGCGGGTGACGCGAAAGTCAATGGAGGCTTCGGGAAAGGCTCGGTAGAAGTAGTGAACTCCAACGGCTAAGCTAATGGCGGCGACGAGCAAGCAGCCGCCGATGAAGGCGAGGTCTTTTCTCGTTAGTCTTGTTTCCATGGGGTCGTATGGAGGTTTTGTGGAGCGGGGTGCTTTGTTCAACAATAACTAAACGCTGGAACGCCGCCAAACCCGCCGCATTGACGCACCCAGAGGCTTTGGTTAGTGATTAGTGATGAGTAGCTGAGTTCCAACCCGCCTTGCCAAGGGAATCAACCACTAACAAGAACAAGGAGCATACTGTGGCAGCAAAAAAACAAGATCACTTCCGCGTAGGTGTCATAGGTTATAGCAGCGCGTTCAATATGGGTCAGTTGCACTTGACCTCTATGGCCAAAAACGAGGGCGTAGAAGTGGCCGCTGTTTGCGAGTTGGCCCCGGAGCGGCGTCAAGTAGCCGAAGAGGACTTCCCCGGCATCAAAACTTACGGCCGCGTCGGCACCATGCTGCGCAACGCGAACTTGGACTTGGTGACGATCATCACCCCGCACAACACGCACGCCAAGCTAGCGGTGCAGTGCCTCAACGCCGGGGTCAACGTAGTCTGCGAGAAGCCCCTCGCCATCACCAGCGCCGAAGTCAAGCGCATGCAGGCGGCGGCCCAAAAGAACGAGGTCCTGCTCTCGACGTTTCACAACCGGCGCTGGGACGGCGATTTCGTGGTGCTGCGCGATCTAATTCTCAAAGAGCAACTCATCGGCCGCGTCTTCCGCATCGAAACCGGGTTTTACGGCTACGGCGAGCAGGGCACTTGGTGGCGCTCCAATCGCAAAGTCTCCGGCGGAGCCATCTACGACTGGGGGGCGCATTTTACGGACTGGATTTTGAATATCGTCCCGCAAGAAATTGTCTCAGTCAGCGGCTATCAAGTCAAAAACTCCGCGTGGAAAAAATACGACAACGAGGATCACTCCGAGTACACGCTGCGCTTTCACAGCGGTTGCACCGTCACGCTGACCATGTCCAACCTGTCGATGAGTCCACGCCCGCGCTGGCGGGTGCTAGGCACGCAGGGCGCCATTGAGGATGCGGGCGGCAAGTTCCTCGTCAAAGCCCTGATCCATGGCCGCCAGATGAGCACCGAGGTCCCCTTCGCCGAGTCCAATTGGGACGCGTACTACGAAAACATTTTCGCGCACTTGCGCGGCCGCGCCGACCTCGTCATTACCCCAGAATCTGCGGCCCGGGTAATCGGCGTACTCGAAGCAGCCAACATTTCGGCGGCACGCGGGTCCGTGCCCATCAAGCCAGCCTTTGTCTGAGCCTGCCCTGCCCCGCCTCAACCCATCGGCGCAACTGTCCGCGCTCTTGGGGATCGGCTGTCGCTTTGGAGCCACGGTCGTCGGCCTGTCGGCCGTGCGCCGCGCCAAGGGACTGGCCTTTGTATTTGCCAGCAGCGAGCTAGCGCCGCGAACTCAGCGCGAGCTCGCTCGCCTAGAGCGCGGCGGTACGCGCGTCTTTCAAGTACAGGCTATGGAAGTGCTGACGCAGGGCTTTGGCCGCGAGGACGCCCTCGTGGTCGGCGTTTTGCGCGGCGACTTGGCCCGCGGATTGGCCAAGCACCTAGCGGAGCACGCACCGTGAACACAAGCGAGCGGCTCGTCGGCTGCCGCATTGGCTACGTCTTTGCGGTGCAGCACGCTACCGCCTAACCGATGGCTTGGGAAATCGAGCGTAAGTACCTCGTGGCCGACCGCTCTTGCCTCGACCGGCTAGCGGGAGTCGCCTTGCGGCAGGGCTACATTCCCACCCAAGACGGCGGCGTAGTGCGCGTACGCATTGAAGGCGAGCGGGCGGTCCTCGCGCTCAAGGGAGCGACTAGCGGCATCACGCGCCGCGAGTACGAATACGAAATCCCGCTCCAAGACGCCGAGAGCATCCTAACAACCCTGTGCCAGCGACCCCTCATCGAAAAGACGCGCTACACCTTGCCTTGGGCGGGCAAGGTCTGGACCATCGACGTATTTGCTGGCGAAAACGAGGGGTTGGTACTGGCCGAAGTCGAGCTGAGCAGTCGGGAAGAGGTTGTGGAGAAGCCGCCTTGGACTGGCGTCGAAGTATCGGGCGATCCGCGCTATTACAACGCCAACCTCGTGTGCCATCCTTATTGCAAATGGCGGGATAGTTAGATTACCAGCGCACTGCTATTCCTCAAAAAGCATACTCAGGTCCAACGCCGGTGCCGAATGCGTCAGAGCACCAATCGAAACAAAGTCCACCTCAGCGGCGGCGGCTTCGCGCACGGTCGCTAGGGTATAACCGCCGGTGGCCTCAATCTCAATGGCGGGATTGGCAGCGCGAATGAGGGCGACCGCCCGATGCAGGGTCGGCGCGTCCATGTTGTCGAGCAGGATGCGGTCTGGGCCGCCCGCTAGCGCTTCCGCGACCTCCGCCAGATTTTCGGCTTCTGCGTAAATCGGGGCTGCTTGGCCCCGTGCCGCGTGGATGGCCGCGCCGACGCCACCCGCGGCCGCGGCGTGGTTTTCCTTGATTAGCACGGCGTCGTACAGACCCATGCGGTGATTGACGCCGCCGCCCAAGCGCACAGCCCATTTCTGCAAGTGCCGCCAGCCCGGGGTGGTTTTGCGCGTGTCGGTAATGCGCGTGGCCGTGCCGCTTAGGGCCTCCACATAGCGCCGGGTGAGGGTAGCCACGCCCGAAAGCTGTTGCAGGAAATTGAGCGCAGTGCGCTCCCCGGCCAAGAGCGCCCGCGCCCGGCCCTGCAAGCGGACGAGAGTCTGGCCGTCGACAACCTCAGCCCCGTCGGCGACCTCGGCGTACGCGGCAATGCGCGGGTCGAGCCGAGCAAAGACCGCCCGGGCAATCTCGATGCCCGCGACGACGCCAGCTTGGCGAGCGATGATGCGAGCGCGTGCCTCGGCATCGCAGGCCACAGTCCAAGCAGCGGTTACATCGGCTTCTACATCTACAGCGCCGAGATCTTCGCGCAAGGCGAGGTCGATGAGCGGGGCATACGCGGCGGGGTGGAGGGCACGGCTAGGAGGCATGGTTCCTTGCTGGAAAGTAGATTGCGAGTATGCAAAAAAAGAATACCAATCCAACCTGTTTTGGGAATCGCATTTGAGACGTTTTGACTTCCTTGTCGAGGGTTAGGCGGCCATCTATTTTATTTTAGACTACCATTCGCAGTCAACACAAGGAGGTATGAATGCCAATATCCGACGAATATGTTGATAGTTTACCTGAGATATACCGCGATACCCTCGCCGCTTTCCCGCAGTTCAACTCGACGCGCAAAGTTGGCCAAGGCTTGCCGTTCCAATCGCTGTATTCAGCTTTAGATGACAAATATACGCTCGGCCGGATTATAAAGGCGTGTGAAAACATGGCCGCAGGAGATGTTATGGAGATCGAGCGCAAGCTATTCGCTTATCCGACCTCCCTCGGCGAGGAACTAATTACGGCTATTACGGGCATTGCAGCCCCCACACTCGCAGTGGAACCCTTTCCTCCGCCGCACGAATGGGCCACTTGAATGATCGGCGAGTGGAAGGTCAAGTGTCTACCGCGTTGTACCCATCACGTATTTCTCTCTCATTGTGCCGAAGATCGAGTTCGTCTAGTGCAACCCGTGTACAGGGAACTAGAAAATAGAGCCTACTTGCCGTGGCTCGACCGTCATCACTACCCGAAAGGCCAAGGAGCGTTTGCTGCACTACGAGAGGGCATTATACGCTGTCGGCACGGGATCACGGGTGGCAATCTAGCACGATGACCACGCTCGTCCACGTCACGCACGAAGCCGTGCAGCAAGCCGGTGGCATCGGCACAGTCCTGCGCGGCCTGCTCACCGCCCGCCGCTACCAGCGCCACTGCCAGCGCACCATCTTGCTCGGCCCCTTAACCGATCCAGCCAGTGCCCAGCCGCTTGGCCCAGATGGCGAGCTCTTCTACGACGCCAGCCGCAGCATCCGCGCCGCCGATGTCGCCGACCGGCTCAGCGCGGTCGAGCGCGAATTTGGCGTACGATTAGTCTATGGCCGACGCTTGCTGACCCAAGACGACCGCCGCGCCGCCCCAGAAGTTTTGCTGGTGGATGTGAGCCACCCGCCCGAGCGGCTCAACGAATTCAAACGCGACCTTTTCCTCCATTTTGGCCTCGAATCGCACCGCTACGAACACCACTGGGAATACGAGCAATACCTGCGCCTAGCCGAGCCGGGTTTCGCGGCCGTGCGCTCCTTAGTGGGAGACGCCCCCTTCTTGCTGTTGGCCCATGAATTCATGGGGTTGGGAACCGCCTTCAAAGCCCTGCTGAGCGATGCGGCGTGCAAGACCCTATTCTACGCACACGAAGTGGCCACCGTACGGCCCTTAGTCGAGGAGCGGCCCGGACGCGACATTGCCTTTTACAATGCGCTGCGCCGAGCGCGAGCAAACGGCCAGTACCTCGACGAGTTGTTCGGCCCGCAAGACAGCTATTTCAAACACGCCCTCGTCCGCCAAGCCTGGCGCCTCGACGCAGTACTCGCCGTCGGCGACTGGGTAGTCGAGGAGCTGCGCTTGCTCGGGCCAGAATTCGCCACCCGCCCCATTGACCTCGTATACAACGGCGTCCCGGCCGCCGAGTTGGCCTCAGCCGAGCGCGAGGCAGCGCGGAAAAAGGTCCAAGCCAGCTTTCCCGCACTCTTAGGTTGGACCCCAGACCTGATCTTCACGCACGTCGCCCGCCTAGTCGAGAGCAAGGGCTTGTGGCGCGATTTGCTAGTGCTCGCACACCTCGACGACCACCTGTGGAAGCGGGGGCAACGGGCGCTGTTTATCGCTTTGGCGACCGAAACGGGCCGCCGCGATCCCGAGGATGTCCAGCGCATGACCGCGTACGGTTGGCCGCTGGTCCACCGCGAGGGAGGGAGCGACCTCAGCAGCGGCGAGCTAAAATTCGACCTTTTAGTCCGCGCCTTTAATGCGCGTACGCGCGCCGTCAAAGCCCTTTTCGTCAATCAATTCGGGTGGGATCAGCAAAGCTGCGCATTCCTGCCAGCCAACGCCGAGTTCGCCGACTTGCGCCGGGGCAGCGATGTGGAGTTCGGGCAGTCGATTTACGAGCCGTTTGGCATCGCCCAAGTCGAGTGCTTGAGTGCCGGCACTATCAGCGTGGTCAGCGATGTGTGCGGCTGCCGCGGCTTTGTGCGCGAAGCTGTCGGCACGGCGGGATTGGCTGGCTTTATCGAGGGAGCCTATACCCAACTCGCCGCGCCGGACCGCGCCGACCAACCAATTGGTGCGCGGGAACGCACCCAAGCCGAAGCACGGCAAAGTCAAGTGGTAGCCAGCACCTTGGCCGGCCAGCTAGCCGCGGGCGCGACCGGCCGCAAAAAACTACTTGCCGAAGGCTATGCCGCGGCCCAAAAAATGAGTTGGGAGCGCGTGGCCGAGGATATGCTATTGCCCGTTTTGCGGCGACTGGAGCAGTGACATGGCTGGGTTGCTGATTGCACTGGCACTCGCGCTTGGCGGCTGCGTGCCCTTTCTCGGCGGGCCGGACCAAAGCGTTCCCCTAGCGCGTGCGGCCCAAGACCTCGTGGAAATCGCCGAGGAGCGGACGGGCGAGATCGACTGGCTGGGCTTGCGCGACCCGGCTGGCGTCCAGACCGAGGAGACCAAGGTGCTCAACGGCTACGTGCTATCCGCGCTGATGAAAGCCGAGGTCGCGGTGGGGCTGGTGGACACGACCGGCAAGCGTTGGCGCGACGAGGAATTAGTGGGCCTAAAGCAAGGGGGAAACGCCGCGCTCGCGTTGGGCGGGCGGCTCGAAGCAGACGCCCCGTGGCTGTACGTGCGGATGTTTTTAGTCGAGCGAGCCAGTGGCCAGCTCATAGCGTCGCGCACCACGCGCCTCTCGGCGCGGGACCTGCACCGAGAATTGGCCGCGCGCCAGCTTGGAACCCGTGCCAGCGATGGGCCAATTGAAGTGGAACTGCACCTGATTGCCAAACGCGAAGAAATCGGCGGCATTCAGGTCGTCGAACTAGCGGAGGGCACACAGCTACAGCAAGGCGACCAACTGCAACTGCGCTTTAAGCTAAGCCGCGACGCCGAAGTTCACGCCTTTCTGTGCAGTTCCGACGGTGCGCGCGAGACCTTGTTTGACGAACAATACGTCTATTCGGATATCGTCCAATACGCCCCCGGCGAAAACGAGTGGATCACTTTCGACGAGCTCGATCAAGTCTATACCCTGTACTTCCTCGTCGGCCCGCAGCTATTGGCTGAGAATGCCGCGCTATTCCACGAGCAATTCGCCACACTGGTCCGCGATGGGCAGATCAACCGCTTCACCGGGCTAGACCAGCTCGATAAGGCCCTAATCGAATCGCTCCAGCACCCCCAACCCCTCGAGGTTGTGCGCGGCGATGAGGACATTCCCCTAGGCCGCCCCGAGACCATGGTGTACGACGACGGCAACACCCTGTCGAGCCAAGCGGAAATCCTCACTGGCACCCCGGTGCTGATACGCGCCCTAAGTTTTTCCATTCCGTAGCCAGTCGCCCTACAAAACCGCAGCCACTGAAGAGCAGAAGTAATCGAGGTTGTCCTCAGTCAGGCCAGCGACATTGATGCGCCCGCCGGCGACGATGTAGATCGCGTACTGCTCCCGCAGCACCTCCACCTGCTCGGCATTTAAGCCCGAAAAAGAGAACATCCCCCGCTGCCGCTCGATAAACGAAAAATCGCGCTTGACGCCCTGCGCGCGGAGCCGAGCGACGAGCCGGTGGCGCACGCGATTGATCCGCGCGCGCATCTGCGCCAACTCGCCTTCCCATTGGCGGCGCAGCACCGCATCGCCGAGGACTTCGCAGACCATGGCCGCACCGTGGGCCGGGGGATTGGAGTAACTGGTCCGAGCGGCGATTTTGAGATGACTCAAGGCCCTTGCCGCAGCATCGGCGTCCGCTCCGATCAAAGTCAGAGCTCCGACGCGCTCGTTGTACAGGCCGAAATTTTTGGAAAAGGAACTGGCCACCAACAGCTCGCAGCCGGTGTCGCAAAGCGTCCGCAGGCCCGTCGCATCTTCTTGCAACCCATCGCCGAACCCCTGATAGGCAAAATCGACCAAGGGCAACAGGCCGCGCTCGACGACGACCTCAGCAATCTGCCGCCAAGTGCCCGGGGTGGGGTCGCAGCCGGTGGGATTGTGGCAGCAGCCGTGCAGCAGCACTACGTGGCCGGCCGGGATTTGCCCAAGCGCGGCGAGCAAGGCACCGGCGTCAATGCTATTGGTGCGGCCATCAAAATAGGGATAGGTCTCCACTTGGAGGCCGGCCGCGGCAAAGATCTTGGGGTGATTGGCCCAAGTCGGCTCGCTTATCCACACCGGCCGATCGCCCAAGTTCTGCGCGAGAAAATCGCCGGCTAGGCGCAAGGCTCCGGTGCCGCCGGGGCTTTGCACGGTGACGGCGCGTTGGGCCGCCTCGTGCCCAACCCCCAACATGAGCTCGCGCACGGCAGCACCGTATTCCGAGCTGCCCTCAATGCTCAAATAGCTCTTGGTCTTTTCCGCGGCTAAGACGCGTTCTTGCGCCGTTTGCACAGCCGCCAAAACCGGCGTTTGGCCGCTCGCATCCTGATAGACGCCCACGCTGAGGTTGATTTTGTGGGGATTCGCGTCGCTCTTAAACGCCGCGCTCAACCCCATAATGGGGTCGGCCGGCGCCATTGCTAACTGTTGAAACATGGTTTGCCTTCTTTGGTTACTGACGTTACGCCGTCCCCGGCCTTCGCCGGGGCAGGCTCTGCGGCTTCCTTCGCTCCGCCTGGAATCCAGTACGCTATGCGGGCGAGACGCCCGCGCACCCAGGGCATTCCCGC
>RKRN01000300.1 GCA_007571365.1 Candidatus Latescibacterota bacterium | reverse complement strand
CGCGGCCGAACCGTTGGCCGCTCGCATCCGGGGCATTGAGGATTTGCAGCGGCTCAAGCACTTGCATCGAGCGGCGATCCAAGTAGAAAGCCTAAAGGCCTTTGAGGCTCTCCTAGACGCCGCCGAATAACGAATGTTGGTGTCCATCCTAAGTGAAGCAGAACTAATGGCCCTTCGACCGGCTCAGAGCTAGCCCTTGTAGCGGCATCGGGCCGCAGAGATACGGGGCTTTCCAAGGGGTTTGGCGCAGATTTATTGAGTCAGACCCCTTTACATTTGTCTTGCCAGAATTTACTTAGCCGAACAGGCGACCTCGGTACAGACGCCAGCGCAGCTCGGCCGGACGCGTTGACGCACGAGGGGTCGCTGGCGCAGCAATTAGTCGCTGTATCGGGTAGCCCTATACAAGGGACGGCACTCAGGATTTTTAGAGAATGCGGTCCCGTTGGGCTGAGATTTACTGCCGAAAGGATGCAGATGAATACTGAGCTCTTTGAACATGTGATAACCTGTCATTACACCGTCTTTGATGGGCTGGGCGGGATGCACATCGAAGATATTTACGAAGATCGGTACGGCCTGCTGTGGGTCGCCACGGCCGATGGGGGCGTGAGCCGGTTCGACAGTGTGAATTTCGATACCTTCACCCGCAAAGACGGCTTGCCCAGTCTGACGGTTATGTCCATTGCCGAAGGGGCAGACGAGCGGCTCCTATTCGGCACCTTCGGCGGCGGCATCGCCACCTGCGACCACGACGGACGCGACTTTCAGGTGTACACCACCGAGCACGGCCTGCCATCCAATGACATCATGGACCTGCAAGTCCAGCCAGATGGCTCGGTGCTGGCCCTGACCGGCGCGGGCGTGGCTTGGTTTGCCGAAGGCCGCTGCACCCGCAGCCTAACGCACGTGGGCGACCAGCCTTTAGGGCGGGTGTACGACATGGCCACAGACGCGGCCGGCACCACGTGGCTGGCCACGTGGGAGCACGGCATTATCAGCTTGGATGGGCGGCGCATGGATACCGGCGACGTAGAGGTCTTATGGCCTTGGCAGTTCGTCCAAGACGCGGTCGGCCAGCTATGGATCGCCTTCCACCACACCAGGGCCGACGCCTTGATCGGCTGCTACGATCCACAGGCCGACCAGTTGGCTTTTGTCGACATAGGCTATCGGGCCGAGGGGGTGGCGCAGCAGGGGGTGCGGCAGATGCGGATCGACGATAAGGGCTGGCTGTGGGTGGTGTGCCGGGGGGTTTTCTGCTACGACGGGCAGACATGGCACCATTTTTCTTCTTCCTTGACGGACATCAACTTTTCCAATACGCGCCTGACCTACCAAGATCGCGAAGGCAATGTCTGGATCGGGCTTTGGGGCGGCGGGTTGATTTTTTCCGATCCGGAAAGTGTTCAGTGCTACACTGAAGCCGATGGCCTGCCCGATCGCGAGGTGCTCGGCTTGGCAGAAGACGCCGACGGGCGGATGTGGGTCGGTACGATGGGCGGCATGGCTTGGATGGAAGCCGGGCAAATTCGGTCGTCTGATACGGGCGAGGTGGTGGCGGCGATGATGGTGGATAGAGCGGGGAATATCTGGAGTGGGGGGGACGCCGGCCAGGTCTATAAGTGGGCCGGTCAGACCGCGCAAGCGGTTGCGGTGGCCGAAGAGGCTCACGCGCAAAAAGTCATGGGGCTGTGCGAAGACAAGCAAGGGCGCGTCTGGGTCAGCACCTTGCCGGGGCGTTTCGGCTGGATAGCCGACGGTCGCTTCTTCGCCTTTGACCAGTGGCCCCAAGGCGAATGCCGCGCCCTGCTGCAAGACCAAAAGGGAGTTTTCTGGATCGGCTTCTACGCGCACATACCGGCCCTCTACCAGTATGCGGACGGTCAGTTGCGTCCCGTAGATGGAGACGCGGAGGAGCCCATCGCCTTCGTCAATGTCGTGTGGGAACACCAAGACGCCGTGTGGGTGGGCACTACCAAGGGGCTTTTCGTCTTTGACCAATCGTCGCGGCAGGTGCGCCATTTTACAGTGGAGCAGTTTGGGGGCGCGGCCAATGGCATTTTGGCCTTGGCCGTTGACGCGCAGGGCCATGTTTGGCTGGGGACTAGTGGCGGGGGTGTGCTCCGCTACGATGGCCAAACTTTCTACAACATCCGCTTAGGGACGTCTGCTTTTACAAACATAGTTGAAGCTATTCTGTGCGACCGCCAAGGGCAGCTGTGGTTTGGGACGCGGGCTGGCTTGATCGCCTATACGCCGGGTCCCGCCCCCCCGGGCTTGATAATCCGCGAGGTGACAGCCGGCACCCGTTTTGTCGCGCCCGAGGTGGTATCCTACGCGGAGAGCATTGAGGAAATCCGCATTCACTTTCAAGGCATTGACTTTCGCACCGGCGCCCGGCAGATGCGCTATAGCCACCGTCTAGTAGGCTATGGCCTAGCCCAAGTGCAGTGGAGTGCCTACTCCTACGCCAATGAGGTGAGGTACAACAACTTGCCGGTGGGCGACTACCGCTTTGAGGTGCAGGCCATAGACCGCGAGGGCCTGACCTCAGAGATAGCCGGTTTAGCCATCCACGTTGTGGCGGACCCGGCGACCAGTCGCCTCCGCGCTCTGAGCAAAGCCTCGGCGACGTCCGATATTGTGCATAGCCACAGCCAGGCCATGCGCTCGGTCATGGAGCAGGTTGAGCGCGTAGCCGATACAGAGATGACCGTGCTGGTACTGGGCGAGACCGGCACCGGCAAGGGCCTGTTGGCGCGACTCATTCACGAAACGAGTACCCGCCACGACCAACCCTTTGTCCAAGTCAATTGTGGAGCGCTGCCCGTCGGCTTGGTTGAGAGCGAGTTGTTCGGCCACGAAAAAGGAGCTTTTACCAGTGCCACGACCCGCCAGCTGGGCCGCTTTGAACTCGCCGATGGCGGCACGATTTTTTTAGACGAAATCGGCAACTTACCGCTGGAGGCTCAGCGGGTGCTGCTGCATATCTTAGAGGAGAAGACCCTGACCCGCGTTGGGGGCCAGCAGCCTATCCCGCTGGATGTGCGGGTCGTGGCCGCGACCAATAGCGATCTGCAGCAGGCCATACAGGCGGATGCGTTTCGCCAAGACCTGTTCTACCGGCTGGATGTTTTCACCTTAGAACTGCCGCCGCTGCGGCAGCGGCTAGTGGATATACCGGATCTAACGAGGCATTTTGCCACGCAGTTTGCCCAGCACCTCAAGCGGCCGGTGCCGGTGCTAAGCGGCGCGGTGATCGCGCACTTGCAGACGCACACTTGGCCGGGGAACGTGCGCGAGTTGGAACACGTGGTGCAACGGGCGGTCGTGCTGTGCCAAGGCGGCGTTATGCGCGTGGAGGATCTACCGTTGCCGGTGGTCCCCCCCGGCCCAGCGGCCGCCGCGCCCCCGGCGGCTCCGGAAGGCTTGGACGAAAAGCAGCAAATCATGGCGGCCCTTGAAGCCACCAGGGGGCAGATCTACGGCGAGCGGGGGGCGGCGCGTTTGTTGGACATGAACCCGGAGCGGCTGCGCTCGCGCATGCGAGTACATGGGCTGCAACGACCTAAAAAAGGCCGGTGAAAAGTCGTATAAATCGTATAAAAAGTCGTATAAATCGTATAAAAAGTCGTATTTATACGACGAAGCTAGGGCAGTGCTGGCCCTCGTAGTGCCATAAGAAAAACATTCTGTTTGATATAAGTACTTTGCTTTTCAATCCTTTAGGTGCATCCTAGAGGATTTTTTTGTGCTTGGTCTGTTTTATGGCACGGGATTTGCATGTATATCGGCGAGACGGATGAAAGGAGAGGCAACGGAGATGGAAGCCCTGCTGAATGACTTGGATAGAGTGTTTTTGTTGGAGTGGGGTATGGTCTGTGCGCTGGCGGTTGCCGGTTGCTATGCGAC
>RKRN01000198.1 GCA_007571365.1 Candidatus Latescibacterota bacterium | reverse complement strand
CTCGCCGGCCAAGCGCGGGTCATCGTCATGGACGAACCGACCGCCTCCCTTGCCGATCGCGAGGTAAGGGCACTTTTCGCTGTCGTCGAGCGGCTCAAGGCGCAGCAGATTGGCATCATCTACATCTCCCACTACCTCGACGAGGTCTTTGAGATCGCCGACCGCCTCACCGTGCTCCGCGACGGGCTAAACGCCGGCGATTTCGCCACCGCCACGGCTTCGCGGTGCGAGGTGCTCGACGCCATGCTCGGCACCACCGTTGACGAGCTCTACCCGCCGCACGGCGCAAGCATGGGCGAGGTTGCACTGGAAGTAGAAAACTTGAGCCTGACTTCGGCAAGCTCAGTCGGGCCGCCCGGTGCGCTCGACCGCGTATCCTTCTCGATCCGCCAAGGTGAGATCCTCGGCGTATTTGGCCTGCTCGGCTCGGGGATCGACCAACTCGGCCGGGCCATCTACGGTGCGCTGGGGCCGCTGTCGGGCGCACACATTGCGCTGGCGGGAAAGCCGTACATGCCGACGAATCCGCGCCGGGGTCGCGACGCGGGCATCGGTTTCGTGGCGGCCGAACGCCAGCGCGAGGGTATTGTCCCCGACCTCGGCGTCCGCGCCAATATCACCTTGCCCTTTATCGACCGCTTCGTGGGCTTGTTCTCCGTGTCCAAGCCCCGAGAAACAAGCCACGCGCAAAGCTGGATTGACCGCTTGGGGATTCGCGCCGCCCACCTCGACCAACCACTGCGCTTGCTGTCGGGCGGCAATCAGCAAAAGGCCTGCTTGGCCCGCTGGCTGGTTGAGGGCCTCAAGGTGCTCATCCTCGAAGAACCGACCCGAGGCGTGGATGTGGGCGCTCGCCACGAGCTCTACTTGGCGCTCCGACAGTGGACCCAACAGGGCCTCGCCATCCTCTTGATTTCCTCGGACGCCGAAGAAGTCGCCGGCGTCTGCGACCGTTCCATTGTCCTTGACCGCGGTCGGGTATCCAGCCGCTTTGCCGGCGGTGCGGCTCCGGCCGACCTGCTCCACACCTCGACTGCAAAAGACCTTCCATGAACATTGCCACCTTATTGAATCGCCCCGGTGCCGGCGTCGCCTTGTTATTGCTGTTTTACCTCTTGGTGGCCGTGCTCTTCAGCGTCCTCTCGCCTTGGTTTTTGTCCTTTGACAATATGATGAGCATTGGGGCCAATATGGCCTTTATCGGCTTGATGTGCGCGTTGCAAACGCCGCTGATCATCGCCGGGGGTCTCGATCTGTCGGTGGCGGCGGTCGCCGGGCTTTCCGGGGTCGTCGTCGCGTTGCTACACGCCGCGGGCGTCGGCATAGTCGCGGCCTGTCTCATCGCGCTGGTGCTGGGCGGGGGCATTGGGCTGCTCAACGGTCTGTTAGCGGTGCGCTTGGGACTCAATCCGCTGATCGCGACGATGGGGACGATGAGCGTTATCGGCGGGCTAGCCCTAGTGCTGACTGGCGGGTTGACCAAGCCGCTGATGGAACCCGGTTTTAACTGGATCGGCAGCGGCCAGCTTTTGCGGCTGCCGGTGCCGCTGGTGTTGATGCTGCTAGTCTATGTCGCGCTCGGCTGGGTCTTGGCTCGGACCCGCTTTGGCCGCTTTGTCTATGCCGCCGGTAGCAACGCCGAAGCTAGCCGACTGGTCGGCGTCCCGGTCGCCCGGACTCTGATGATCCTGTATGTGCTCTCCGGCCTCAGCGGAGCCGTCAGCGGTCTCATCCTCGCGGCCATGCTCTACGCGGCCGCACCCGACGCCGCCGGGCAACATCTATTGACGGTGATCGCCGCCGTCATCTTGGGCGGCACGAGTCTCTTCGGGGGGCGCGGCACGGTCTGGGGCACTTTGCTGGCGGTGCTCTTGCTCGGCACCCTCAACAACGGGTTGACGCTGATGGATGTGTCGAGCTTCTGGCAGGATGTAACGCGCGGCGCGGTGCTTTTGTTGGCTGTCGGCCTCGATCAAGTTCGCACCCGCGCTGCGGGTGCTTGAACGATTATGATGTCCCCCAACAACAAACCCGCCTTTGCCCCAGACTTGGACATCGACAAGGTGCTCATCTATGCGATTGACCACGTACATGGCAAGCTCAGTGTGCAGACGCCGACGGAAACCGCCCCCGGCAGCGGCCACCACTACTTCGCCTTCCACCTCAATGGTCGGCCGGCTTATGTCATTAACGAGTTGAGCGACACCATCACGGCTTTCGACTACGACGCCGAGGCCGGTACGCTCGCCACCATCCAGACCATCTCGACGCTGCCCGACGGCCTGCCGAAGTAAGCCACACCGCCGCCGTTCACGTCCATCCCAACAGCCGCTTTCTCTACGGGTCCAATCGCGGCCACGACTCTCCTCGAAGTCAAGGGAGTGCATCTGAGCATCCTGCCGCCTGTGGATTGGAGCTACGAGACCACTTCCGACACCATCGCTCGCATCCTGCCCGGCGAGAAGGAGCCGATCACCATCGCGCTTCACCCCCCCGCGGGGCTAGGCGTCGGCGAATACGACATCCGCATCGAGGCCGTCGGCTGGGTCGGCAACGAGCAGGTTGAGGCCCAAGAAAAGGACATCATCATCCGCGTTGAGGCCCGCGCCCGCATCGTCCGTAACGCCTTGGTCATCGGCGGCGTCATCGCACTTGTCATCGGCGTGGCCGTCGTCAGCATTCGGGCTAGTCGCAGATAGGGTGTGCCATTGGCAACCTCTCGAATCCCGGCAAAGAAAGACCCCGAGTAAAGGAGATTCCCATGCTCGAAATTGAAAACCTGTCGAAGCACTACGGCGACGTTAAGGCCGTGCAGAACCTAGACCTGACGATTGAGCCGGGCGAGATACTTTGCATGCTTGGTGCCAACGGCGCGGGTAAGACCACAACCCTGATGGTCGCACTCGGCTTCACCGAGCCGACCGCCGGCACCGTCCGTATCCGCGGCGTAGATGTTACACAAGACCCACTCGAAGCCAAAAGGCACGTCGCCTACGTGTCGGAAAACGTCATGCTCTACGGCAACTTCACAGCGCGGCAGAACCTGGATTTTTTTACCAAGCTGGGTGGGAAAAAGGACGCCTCAGATGCAGACTACGCGCAGGTGTTGGGGCGAGTGGGACTGCAAGAGGATGCGTTTAACCGACGAGTGAAGGGTTTTAGCAAGGGGATACGGCAGAAGCTGGGGATCGCGATTGCAATTATGAAAGACGCCAAGGTGATTCTGCTGGACGAGCCAACGAGCGGGCTGGATTCCAAGTCAGGGGTGGAGTTTTTGCAGTTGTTGGCGGATTTGCGGACCGAGGGCAAGGCGATTTGGATGACGACGCACGACATCTTTCGCGCCAAGGGGATCGCCGACCGGGTGGGAATCATGGTGTCGGGTCGCTTGGTGCAGGTGTTGACGCGAAGGGGCCTAGAGCAGCAGGACTTGGAAGCTCTCTACGTCCAGTACGTCTCGCAGCCGACCGAACAAGCGGCCTGACGGTCGCTTCTGGCAGGATGTAACGTGCGGCGCAGTAGCTCCTGTTGGCCGGCAAGTTCGCACCCGTGCTGCGGGCGCTTGAGCGGGGATTACCCCAGGTCCTCGACCGTATCGCCTTGCCGGTACGAGCCCAAGATGCGGACGAATTCAGTGGTCTCCTGAAGTTGTTCCACGGCTTGGGCGCAAGCCGTCTGCCCCAAGTGGCCCTCTAAATCGAGATAGAAGACGTATTCCCAAGGCCGCTCGGGCATGGGCCGCGACTCGATTTTGAGCAGGTTGATGCCGCGCTCGGCAAAGACCGCGAGGCTCCGGCACAGCGCACCGGGCACGTGTTTTAGCCCAAAGACGAGCGTGGTCTTGGCTGGCTCAGCCGGTGCTGGCACAGCGCAGCGGCTCACCACCAAGAAGCGGGTAAAGTTGTGCGGGGAGTCCTCGATGCC
>RKRN01000033.1 GCA_007571365.1 Candidatus Latescibacterota bacterium | reverse complement strand
GATGAGCTGCGCGGTGGTGGGCGGCTGCCCCTGGACGAGACGGATCAGGACGACCACGACCGGTAC
This sequence comes from Candidatus Latescibacterota bacterium, assembly GCA_007571365.1. Taxonomy (GTDB): domain Bacteria; phylum Latescibacterota; class UBA2968; order UBA8231; family UBA8231. Next base: position 13,500 of record RKRN01000033.1, on the reverse strand, counting down.
GAGGTTGGAGTAGATCGACGCGATTGTTACCCCGACGCGGCTGATTCCCCAATGCCAAGTGAAGAGAGAGAACGAAGCCGGTCCCGCCCCCAGATAGAGGATGAACGCGATCGCCTCCCAATCGAGGGTGTAGCGGGCTTCCGCAGCGCCCAATGCCAGAAGAAGGGGCAGGACGGCCAGCATGGTAAGGCCGCCGATCATGATCGTGATAGCCGTAATGCCGAGCTGCGACACGCCCGCCATCCAGCGCTGAGCGCCGATGGAGTACCAGGTGAAGAGGGTCACGGCCGCCAGGATCAGAAGCTCGCCGCCGCGAAACTCGTCCATGCCGCCGCCGCCGGCTAGCGCATAGTGGGTATCGGCGATGACGATGAATTCGCCTAGGGCTTCGGGCAACAGGGTGCGGTCGAACCGGATGTGGGACATGGGAAATGCTTTATCCAACCGGGCGCAAATTGAGCAACACCAACAGCCACGACCGCGCCCAGTATGAAGTGTTTATGTACGGATTATCCGCCGAAGGCCATCCCGTCCAATACGTCTCGTTGATCGGGATCCGGTGCGGCCACTGCACGAGTGGAATCGCCGGTAGCTCGGCCAGCCAAATCGCCATGGCCTGCCGGTAAATCGCCATCATCTCGGGCGCATCGTTGGGCGTCTGCGCCATGCGATCGACTAGCGCGTCGAAATCGGCGTTTTGCCAGCGCCAGTAGTGCTCGGCCGTCTCGCCCGTCGGTCTGGCGAAACGGCTGTGGTAGTGGCTCAGCACTTGGTAGGGATCGCGCATGGAGCTTAGGTTGCCAAACATAAAGGCGGGTGCCTCGCCTTGAGCCAGCCGTGAAATGTAGTCCGAAGTCATGCGGAACGAGGCGTCGAAACCTGCCGCTTGGAGCTGGGCGACCAAAACCGGCGTCAGGTCTTGGAAATGCGCGGAGATGTCGATGACGAGCGACAACACGTCGCCGTCCTTCGTCCAGCAGCCATCCGGCCGCCGCCGCCACCCCTTGCGCGTCATGATCGCCGCCGTGCGCGCCGTGTCGTGGACGCCGATCTCGTATTGAGCAACTAAATCCGCGGCCGCGGCCAAGTAGGGCTGCATCTGCGGCACGTCCGGCAGCGGTAACAGCGCGTAGTCGCCCGAGTTCTGCCAGCCGATTTCGACTAGCTGTTCGCGGTTGATGGCGAAGTTGATCGCCCGGCGGATTGCAGGATCGTCGAAAGGGGCCTCCATATTGTTGAACCCCAGCGTAATCGCCCACGGCGTCATGTAGCTATAGGGGGGCTCGCGCCCGGTCCAAGTGCTCATTTTGTCGTGTTGTGCGAGCAAGGTGATGATGTTGGCGGGTCGGAGTTCCAAACAGGTGTCGAGCTTGTTGGCCAGCAGGTTCTGCACCCGTTGGTGCTCTTCCATGTAGGGCAGAAAGATCAAGCGCTCGACCTGCGGCAGCGAGTGGAAGCCGGTCTTGGCCGCCCACCAGTCCGGGCGCAGATCCCAGATTCGCTGTGCTGGCTCCGACAGTGCTATGCGATACGGCCCGGTGACTACCGGCCAACCCTTGGCCCGATCGCAATTGGCAAAGCGCAAGGGATCTTGTCCTTCCCAGATGTGTCTGGGGACGATCGGCACGCCGTTGCCGTGGTTGTGGGTGAAATAATTAAACAGAAAGCGCGGGTTCGGCGATTTGAGGACGATCTTCGCCGTCAGGCTGTCGAGCACCACTGCTTTTTGGACCGAGGTCTCCATATCGGTTGAGAACACCAGATTCGGCGCGTGTGCTTTGAGCATGTTGACCGTAAAGACAAAGTCGTGCGCCGTCCACGGCTGCCCGTCGCTCCACGCCACGCCCGGACGTATATCGACCACGACTTCGGTGTAGTCTGCGTTGAATCGGTGTCCGGTGGCGATCCACGGCCGCGGTTCGGCGTCGGCTTGGTAGCCGTTGAAGAAGTAGAGCGGCTCGTAGAGGAACTGATAGCCGATCCGCGAGATTCCGCCCGGCACGAAGGGGTTGAAGGTGTTGTAGTCTTGAATTTGGCCGCCGCAGGTGTTGTTCTCGGCGCAATCGACGATCAGCGTGCGGTTGCGCGGCACTTGCCGCAAACCGTCATCGCCACAGGCTATCAAGACCAGGCCGCCAAGAAGCACCCAATGCCTAGCGCGTTTTTCCATATCGGCCGTATTTTCTTTGGTTTCACGTAACATAAGGCGCGAGGTTCTCTGTTGTCCACATCGGTGCCGGCACCGTCCCTTGAGCGAGCAGGCCGCGTGCGCTAATATGGAAGGTGTTTAGTACACGACACTAAGGCCTCCACCGGGAGTGCGGGCGTCCCGCCCGCATTGCGGGCCAGAGGCCCGCACTCCCAGGGACCTAGCAGGAAACGCCTACGCAGAGTAGGTGTCGTGTACTAAGTGGAAGGTGTTTCTACCCCACCCGCACACCCCGAGGTAACGCCATGAACCCCTTACTGCCCTGCGCCTTGTTGGCATTCGCCGCCTGTTCCGACCCCTGCGCCGAATCCAGCGACCAAGCCTTACTCGACCGCGAGGCCGCCAAAGAAGGAGCCGTGCGCACTGAATCCGGCCTCATCTATCAGCAGCTAAAGGCCGGCTACGGCCCCCAGCCCGGGCCTAAAGACCGCGTCACCGTCCACTACAAGGGCATGTTTGCCGACGGCGAGGTTTTCGACAGCTCGTACGAACGGGGCCGCCCCAGTACGCTGTCGCTCAAAAGGGTCATCCCCGGCTGGGTCGAGGGCTTGCAGATGATAAAGGGCGGCGGCAAGGCGCGGCTGGTGATCCCGCCGGAGTTGGCCTACGGCAAAAAGGGCAAGCCCGGCAGCATCCCCGCGTGCGCGACCTTAATTTTTGAAATCGAGTTATACGAGATAAAAGGGAGTTAAATCCATGAGCAAGCTACCGCGCCGCCCCATGGGGCGCACCGGCATGCAGCCCCGGGCACTCGGCATGGGCGCCGCCTTTGTCGGTGCGTCCGGCGAGGCCGAAACCATCGCCACCATCGAACGCGCCCTCGATTTAGGCATTGACTACTTCGACAGCTATGCTGGCCGCAACGAGGAGCACTGGGGCCAGGCGCTAGCCGGCGTCGAGCGGTCGAGTTATTACATGCAGGCCAAAGTCGGCCCGCACCCGGAGTGCCCCAAGGACTTTTCGGCCGCGGCCACGCGCTGGAGCGTCGAGCAAAGCCTGCAATCGCTGCGCGTTGATTACCTCGACGCCGTGCTGGTCCACGACCCGCCCGATATCGCCGACCCGCTAGGGCCCGGTCGCGCCTTTGACGAGTTGCAGAAGATGAAGGAAGAGGGCTTGGTGCGGCACATTGGTTTGGGGGTTCGCGACCACGACTTCCACCGCGCTGCTATTGAAGCGGGCCACGCTGAGATCGTCCTCACGTTCCTCGACTACACGCTGCTCGACCAATCCGTCGCCCGCACCACCATGCGCTTGGCCAAAAAGCACGGCACCGGTCTGATCTTGGCCAGCGTCTTCGGCATGGGTCGCTTGACCGGCATTGAGCCGGATCGGCCCGCTGAGCCGCGCGCTCACGCCATGTGGGAGTGGTGTCAAAAGGAAGACGTGGACATCAAGCACTTGGCCATGCAGTTCTGCCTCGACGCGCCCATCAACGGCATCGTCATGAGCGGTCCCGCCGACCGCCACCAGCTTCAGGACGCGTACGACGCGGCGACTCAGGAAGTGCCGGCTGAAATATGGACGGCTTTTGAGGAGCAGTTCGGCGTTGGAATTTAGGCAGCGGCTCGAGTAGGACATGCATGCCTCATTACCAGAATGGCGCCGTTACTTCGCAACGGTCGCGGATTCGTATGATCGGCTTCAGCCCGTTCTAAGTCCACCGTACAGCAGGGGCTTGGACATGCTTGTGGAGCTGATTCCCTTCGATGCTGATGATGCATTCGAGTTTGTGGATCTCGGCTGTGGCACGGCAGAGCCGAGCAAGCGCGTGTTGGAACACTTCCGCCGCGCTACCGGCACTTGCATCGACAGCGAACCGGCGATGCTGGCGCTGGCTAGGCGGAAGCTGACGCCGTATTCAGACCGGATTGAGGTGCGGGAAGCAGACCTAACTCATTGTGATATTCAGCCGTGTGATTTGGTGTTCTCAGCCAAGACGATGCACCACGTTCCGCCGGCCGGTCTCCCTGAACTTTTTGCCCGGGTCGCCGGCGCACTTCGGCCAAGTGGTTGCTTCGTCCTGTACGACGCGATGTCAGTCGGGCCTTGCTGGGGGGCAAGGGTTCGGCAGCAGGCGGCGCACTTCCGCCAGCGTCATCGCCAAGACGCCGTTGCTTCAGGGGTGGCTACGCAGCAAGAGATCGATGCTAGGGTCGAGTACAAGCGAGCGATGAAGGCCGCTGGGCAGGATGTAGAGTACGAACACAGTGCAGAGGCCATGAGCGACGCCATGAGCGAGGCCGGGTTTGCTGAAGTGGCTGTGGTCTGGCGCATGTTTGCCGACGCGATTCTGCTGGCGTTCACACCGAACAAGGATGCCTGAATGAGTGCGTGGCGCAAATTGACGTTCCCGAACCATTCCTCAAAGGACGCGGTACTCGTTATCGAAGATGAGCGTGCGAACGTCCTCGCCGATCCACTGCGTTGGCGCATCCTCGAAATCCTTGGGGCCGGGAAGTCGGTTGCGGAGATTTCGCAGACGTTGGACGTTACTGATGCTCGAGTGCTGTACCACTTGCAACGGCTGGCGCAAACAGGCGTCGTGCGTTTGGCGGAAGCTGGAGCAAACTCCGAGGAATGGCGTTGTTTGCCAGCGGCAGGTGCGATTCGCGTGCGCGAGACCCGTCCAGCGGAGCCCATGCCAACAGATGTGGTCAGCCAGTTCAATCAAGCATTGAGCGAAGCGGCCGAGGGCTTATATGGTTCGACGTTCCAGATGTCCGTCAATCACAACCGAGCGCGACTCTCCGAAGAACAGGCCGCCGAGTTTGGTCGCCGATTACTGATGCTGATAGAAGAGTACTTTCCGCCGGGGAAAGGAGATCGCTCGGGCATCAAATACGGGTTCTATGGAGTTTTCACGCCGATTGATCTGCATCCGCTGGGAGACGCTGAAACGGAGGAATGAGCGTTTATGTCGCCGGTAATGGATGATTTGAGGGGCAGCTTGGTCGCCTTGGTGACGCCGATGACGGCATCGGGGGCTATTGACCGGGCGGCACAGGATGCTGGTGCCGACTATGGTCTGTCGGTGACGCCGTACTACAACAAGCCGACTCAAGAGGGCCTGTACCGACACTATTGCGCCATCGCCGAGGCTTTTGGACCTGCCGATGGTTCTCTACAATGTGCCGCCGCGTACGGCGTACGACATGCAGGCAGCGACCGTAGCTCGGTTGTCGGCTGTCGATTCGATCGTCGGCATCAAAGAAGCTTGTGGCGATCCCAGCCGCGTTGCCGAGCTCAAAGCACTAGTCCCCGGCGACTTTGTCCTGCTGTCTGGCGAGGACGCGCAGACGCTCACCATGGCGGGTTACGGTGCCGTCGGGGCGATTTCAGTGACCGCCAATGTGTTGCCAGCGGCCATGGCCGAGTTTTGCCAAGCGTTCATCGACGGCGACGACGACCAGGCCGGTGCGTTGGATGCCAAGCTCCAGCCGATTCACGAGGCCCTATTCATGGAGACGAGTCCCATTCCAACCAAGTGGGTGCTCAACGCCATGGGTAGGATTGACGTTGGCATTCGTCTGCCGCTGGTGGAACTGACGGAACCCGTGCAGGCCGAAGTCCGCAGACGCCTGGAGACCTTGGGTGCGCTTTAACGTAGCCACGGTAGCTGTTGGCCGCGGCTTTGTTATTGTTATCTGACGTTGCGTAGTCGCTGGTTGTCGTCCGGCGTCCTTGCCGCGCCATTGCGGGCCAGAGGGTGTATCCTTTTGCTCAATTATACGACTGGACAGACTGAATGACACAGGACATAAGAATCTGCTTTATCGGCGACTCATTGGTTAATGGCACCGGTGATGAGGCGGCTCTCGGGTGGGCCGGGCGTCTATGTGCTATGGCCAATGCGAGCGATAGACCTGTTACCTATTACAACCTTGGTATTCGGCGCAACACGAGCAAAGATATTCTGCTGCGCTGGGAGAGCGAATGCGCCCGGCGACTGCCCGATTCCTGCGACGGTCGCCTAGTTCTCTCATGTGGCGTCAATGATACGGCTGTCGAGAATGGGAAAATGCGCGTCAATTCTGCGGAATCTTGCGCGAATGTCCGATCAATTTTGCACGGAGCCAAGCCATACACAGTGCTTATGGTTGGTCCGCCACCCGTTCTTGACGACGAACAAAATGAGAGAATCGAAAGCCTCTCGCTTGCGTTTGCTCATGCGACAAAAGCACTTGGCGTTCCGTACATCGACCTCTTTGCTGCGCTCTGCGCGGATGATGCCTATAAACGGGAAGTGGAAAGGAACGACGGCGCACATCCGCGCAGCGAGGGCTATTCCAAAATGGCGCGTATTATAGGTTCGTCGCCCAGTTGGTGGTTTGGGAGTCCTAGCGGCCCTAAGAAGCTGTTGAGCTATTCGGAGTACGCTGGGTGGCGCGGGCGTCTGGCCCGCAGCCCGAACGGCTAGAGGCCGCTTTTCGCTTTTAACGCAACAGCTTCTAATCAATTCCCAGTGCCTGATCAATCTCAGCCTGATAGCCCTCCAAGTCGCCGCGCTCAATCTCGGCTAAGCTAACCGGCCGCTTAAACCACTCCGACTCAAAAATTGCCATGCAAATAGCCTGCGAGCGATAGCCGTCTAGGCCATCGACTTCGGGCGTACCTTGGCCCCGCACTGCATCGGCAAAATCCTTCAGCTCGGTTGCGATCGGATTTTCCACTCCACCGGGGAAGAGCCGTACGCGCTCGTCCTCTGTCAGGCTGTTCTGGTACGCCTCGATCAGTGCCTCGTCGGACGTGTTCTCGCCGGTGCGCGTCCACAGTCCGCTCGCCCAGTCAATGCAGCCCTCGCTGCCGTAGAGGACGCGCTTGCTGAAATCCTGCCCCGGCGCGGAACCTTGCCAAGTCCACTGCACCACCGCGCCGCCGTCGAAGTCGATCAGCGCCATGGCGCAGTCCTCCACATCCACGGGCCAAGCTCCCGCTCGCTCAACCGGCTCGTCGTAGCGATAAGGCTCAAAGTAGTTCACCCGCGCTGTCACCTGCCGCGCCTCGGTGCCCAAGTGACAACGGAATAGGTCGGCAAAATGCACGCCTCCGTCGAGGAGCCAGCCGGCTCCGGCGGCGCGCTTGAAGTTGCGCCAGCCCCACTTGCCCAATCGCAAGCCCGCCTCCTGCCAGTAGAAGGTGCGCGGCTGGCCGATCCGCCCGCTGGCCACCGCCCAAGATCGGGCCCGCTCCAGCGGCGAGCGGCGGTAGTTTTCCGCTACGGCGAGTTGACAGCGGTTATCTACGGCCGCATTGAGGATCTGGCGACCGGCGCGCAGCGTAATCGCCAGCGGCTTTTCGATGAGTACGTGCTTGCCCGCCTCCAAGCAGGCGACCGCGAGGATGTGGTGTTGCGAGTGCAGGGCGCAGATATCTACCGCGTCGAGCTCCGCCACATGCGCGAGCATCCGCTCCACGTCGGTATAGACCGCCGGCCTGTGCGCTTGGAATTGGGCAATCTCGTCGGCCCGCTGTTGCGCTTGCGCCTCCAACAAGTCGCAACAGGCCACCACCTGAATGTCGTCAAGCCCGGCTTGTGCTAACTCCTCCAAGCCGCGCACGTGCGCCCCGGCCATGCCCCCACAGCCCACGAGGGCCAACTGCAATGGTTCCATTATGCGTTTCTCCTAAGTTGGAATAATCGGCAACACCACGTGCGACGCCTGCGCCGCATGGTGATGAATCCTGTTGTCTGCTCCTTGGCGTCGGCGCTCCTGACCGATGGGGTCGCCAGTGTTGGGATTGACGTCAAAGCGAGGAAAGTTTGAGCTGGAAATGTCGAGGCGGAGCTGATGCCCAGCGACAAACACATTGCTCGTCGGATAGAGGGTGATCGTCAGTTCGGCGACCTCGCCCGGCGTTAGCAACTCGCCCTTTTCGCGCCCGTTGCGGTAGCGCAGGCGCGCGATGCTGTCGGTCAGGTTGAGCGCGTAGCCGTGCGGATACCAGCGACTCGGTGGATACCAATCGATGAGCTTGGCGGTAAAGTCCGTATCCGGCGCAGATGATGAAACCCATAATTTTACTTCAATCGGTCCGGTCACCTCCACGTCCTCGGCCAGTGGTGCCGTGGCAAAGACCAGCACATCCGGCCGCGAGCCGAGCGGTAAATAGGGCGGCTCACAGCCGTAAAACGCCGGCCCCTCCACCTGATCGAACCCGCCCGGCACCATCAATTGCTCCACCCGCGCCCGCCACGGCGCATTGGTGGAAGTACTCACGCCTGGGGGCAGCGGGCCGATCTCGGAAAGCGAGGAGACGTTGCCGCCGATGGAGGGCACTGGGTTGGCTGGGTCGAAGCGATAGACTGTATCGCCGCCGTCTGCGGCTGGCTCTTGCGGCGATAAGGTGCCGTCGCCGTGCAGGTAGTACTTGGTATAGTGCGTCCGCGCCAACGGCCACTCGGCTTCGTCGCGCCAATGCCCGCCGTGGAAAAGCCGGCCGCTGCTGGTGCGATAGCCACCGCCACCACCCATGGCGAAGATCCGCACTGGCGGCTCGCTCGCCTCGCGGTTGTCAACGCCCTTGAGTGCCCAATCGAAGTAGCGCCGATGCAGAGCGCGGAAGTCGTCCAGTGCCGCGTCCTCGCCGAACTCCACGTCGCCGGCAAAACTCTGCTCTAGCGTTTGTGTTCCGTGCGTCCACGGCCCCATGAGCATTCGCACCGGTCCTTGCTTGCGCGCCGCTAGCCCAACGTAGTTTTTGCACGTCGAGCGCGTATACGAATCGTACCAGCCCCCGATGAGCAGAATCGGTACGTCCGGGAAGTGGTCCCAAAAGAGGGCCGGTGCGTAACTGGGGTGCTGCCAGTATTCGTCGTAGTCGGCCTTGGTCAGCAAGTCCAACGCCCACTGCTGGTAGGGCGGCACCAATTTGAGCTGGGTCTGTCCCTTGCGGATCGGCATCCGTGCAAGCCAGTCGGCAAAGGTGGGCGCACCCAAGTTCAGGGCTGCATCAACCGCCGGGTCGGCTTTTAGCGCACGCTGCGTATTGGCCGCCGAATGCCAAAAAGCCCACGCCAAAAACCGCAACTCCAGTGCGCCGCCGTGCCGGACGGAAGATTCATGCGCGTCGGCCCCGCTCATGTTGACCACCATGGCCTTGAGGTTGGCCGGCCCCAACGCGGCCATGGCCGTTTGCGTCCAACCCGACCACGAAGTCCCCCATGACCCCACCTTGCCGTTGCTCCACGGTTGCTGGTCGATCCACTGCAAGGCGTCGTAGCCGTCTTCGGCTTCGGGCAAGAGAAAGTTTACGTTGCCTTCGGACTGGAAGGTGCCGCGGCAATCTTGATAGACGGCCACGTACCCCCGCTGGGCAAAAAACCGGCCGTAGTTGCCACTGCGCTCGACATCGCTTTTGTCGTAGGGCGTGCGGTGCAAGACGGCGGGAAACTGGCCGGGGAGGGGTTGACCGTCGCGGGCGGGAAAGTACAGGTCGGTCGCCAGGCGGACGCCGTCGCGCATTGCCACCATTACGTCCTTTTTTGCGATCACGTCGTACAAATCATCGGCCATGAGATACCTCCTTGTATTTGTTGTCTGTTTGGTAGCTGACTTGAGAGCGCGAGTTTGGACTACTAAAGAACTGTAAACACTGTGCGGGGAACTAGCTCCGCCCGCTACTCGACCGGCACTAGCCGCAAAACTCGCCCTGGGTCTTCCACGGCCAGATAGACGGCCCCATCCGGCCCGGTTTGCACATCGCGCATCCGCGACTCGCCTTGGTAGACGATCTCCTCGTGTACTACTTTGGTGCCCGCCAACCGCAGCCGGTGCAGGCGATTGAAGCGCAGGGAGGTCACCAGCAGGTCGTTTTGCCAGTTGACGAATGGTTTCCCAGTGTAAAAGTCCATGCCGCACACCGCTATTGACGGCACCCAATAGGTTTGCGGCTGCTCCATGCCGTCGGCGTGGGTTTGGTCGGTAATGGGTGTGCCGTCGTAATTGATGCCATAGGTAACGACCGGCCAGCCGTAGTTTAGCCCGCGGCGCACGAGGTTGAGCTCGTCGCCGCCTTTGGGGCCGTGCTCGGCGGCCCACAATTGGCCGGTCTCTGGATGGAGGGCCATCCCTTGGGGGTTGCGGTGGCCGTAGGACCAGATCGACGCAATGGCGCCGTCGCGGCCGACGAAAGGGTTGTCGGTTGGGACGCCGCCGTTGTCGTGCAAGCGGTGGATTTTGCCGTTGGGCAGCTTCACGTTCTGGGCGAGGGTCCGCTGGCCGCGGTCGCCGATTGCGAGGTACAGATAGCCAGCCCGGTCGAACGCGATGCGCGAGCCGTAGTGGTGAGAGTGCCGCGTGTAAAACTGATCCGGGGCGCGATAGACCACTTCCACATCGACCAACTGTTCCTCTTGCAGCCGACCGCGGCTGATGGCCGTATAGCTCAACATGCCTCCTAACGGCCCGGGCAACGGATCGGAGTAACTAAGGTAAATCCAGCCGGTCGCCGCGTATTGGGGGTGCAAGGTCGCGTCCATCAGCCCGCCCTGTCCCTTGGCGAGCACCTTGGGTACGCCGCCAACGGGCGGCGAGACCGCGCCGTCGGTGCCGACGATGCGCAGCCGCCCTTCGCGCTCGGTGACTAACAAGCGGCCGTCGGGCAGGAAGGCCATGCCCCAAGGGATGCCCAGGCCGCTGGCAAAGGTCTCGACGCGAAAGGTGTGTTCCGCGGATTGGACGACTCTTTCGGCGCGAGCACTACTTGCAGCGATCAAGGTGCAAAACGCCAAGCGCAACATATAGTTCATACCGCACTCTTTCTATATATAGGTATTTCGACTGCAACGCCGCTCACCGCTAGCGGCGTTGGAAAGTATTACCACGCCCAAAGATGTTGTAAGGTGTTGCGAGGCCAATGTGCCAACAGATTATTCGCGCTCGGCCTGCCGCATCAGGTGTACCAACGCGTCGATTTCTGCCGCCGTCATCACCGCGCCAAACCCGGGCATGCCGTCTGCGGGAATGCCCGCGGCAATGCTGGCGAAAATGGCCGCGTCGCTAGTGCCGTAGTCCCAGCGGCCGTCGATTAAGCTGCTGGCCATGCCCCCGTTCATGGCGGGTCCGTGGCAGTCGGCGCAGTAGTAGGCGTAGTGGGCTGTTGCCGTGGCTGTGGCTGACGGGTCTGCTAGCCGCGGCTTTCGGCTCCAACCGCCGCAGCAAACTAGGCTCAGCGACAGGCTCCACAACAGTACGCGCCGCCATGCGCTAGCGGCCATACGAGGTATGCACCACTTCGCGCACTCCCTGCACCAGCGCGTCGATGTGGTGGGCCTCGGTCGCCAGCGATACGTTGCCGCCGGTCCGCGTGTACAGCCCCTTATTGAGCAGTGCAAAGAACAACCAGCGGTGCATCTGCGCGTCGTCCAGTGCTGCTGCGCGGAAGTTGCGCGGCGGCCGTGCGAGGAAGTACAGCCGGAATATGGACCCGGCCACGACCACCTGCACGGCGATTCCGACCTCGCCAAACGCGGCCTGCAACCCTTCTGCCGCTCGCCGTGCTAGCCCTTCCATTTGCTCATACGCCTTTGGAGTTAGTGCCTTGAGGGTCTGCAATCCGGCGGTTAGGGCGATGGGGTTGGCGTTGAAAGTCCCAGATTGTTGGATCGGCGGCCCATCGGCTGGATCGTATAGGTCCATGGCGTCAGCGCGACCACCGAACGCCGCACCGGGCGTCCCCCCGGCGATTACCTTGCCCAAACAGACCAAATCGGGCCGCACTTGGTAGGCTGTGTGCGTTCCGCCCGGGCCGAAGCGGAAGCTGACGATTTCGTCGAAAATCAGCAGGGCACCAGCGCGGGTGGTTGCCGCGCGCAGGCTCGGCAAAAAACCGGCCTCTGGCAGCACTAGCCCCGCGGCAGTGGAGAGCGGATCTACAATTACGGCGGCCAATTCGTGGGCGTTGGCGCCGATCAGCTCGGCACAGGCCGCCGCGTCGTTGAACGGCAGCACGACCACTTCGTCGAGCGTGTGGGCCATCAGCCCAGCTGAGGAGGCCACGCCCTGCGGCTTGCTAGCGGCCCCTAAGTCTGGCCCCAGCGGCGGTAGGTAGCTCACCAGCGCGCTGTCGTCGATGCCGTGATAGGCGCCCTCGAATTTGGCAACTTTGGTGCGCCCGGTATGCGCCCGCGCCACGCGCAGGGCGTTGAGCACGGCCTCGGTGCCCGAGGAGCAAAAGCGCACTTTCTCCAGCGCGGGCATGCGTAGCCGCAGCGCTTCGGCCATCTCTACTTCGAGGGCGAGGGGCCGCGAAAATCCCGTGCCGCGGGCGATTTGTTCGCACAGGGCCGCGACGATGGCGGGGTGGGCGTGGCCCAAGGGCAGGGCCGTATTGTTGTTGACGAAGTCGATCAGGCGGTGTCCGTCGATGTCGTAGAGATAGGCCCCCTCGCCGCGATCGGCGTACAAAGGAAAAGGGTCTATGTGGACGCCAGTGCGAGTGTTGCCGCCCGGCAGCGATTGCTTGGCCCGCGCAAACATCGCCTGCGAGCGGGGATTGCGCGCTGCGTAAGCGGCGATTTCCTCGTCGAGCAAAGCCTTGATTTTTTGTGCCATAGTGAGCCTCGTGGTGAAGTAGTGGGCCTTTCCGCTAGGCTGGCTGGCCACCGTCTTATTTGTACGCGTCCTTTCGCGCCTCAACCGTCAATACGAAAACGATCCGCTCTTGCCGATCCACCGCGTAAAATATGCGGTAGCGTCCGATCCTATACCGCCAAACATCGGGCCTGTAGCCGCTGAGCTTGCGGATATTAGGGCCGAAGTATGGCTGCTGTCTGAGCTGGGGGTAAGCGTAGTCTGTCAGTTTTTCTCGTAGGGAATCTCGTGCTGACGGCGGCGACCTGTCCAACTGGCGTCGGAACTCCTCGGTTTCAAAGATGCGATACTCAGACAAAGTGCCCGTGCTGGGCCTTGGCATCGGTCAAGCCCCGTTCAATGCTGGCATTCAGGTTGCGATTGGCTTCTATCTCGGCCATCTCAAATTCATCCACGTATTCCTCGCCTTCCAAATAGCGCAGGACCGCCGTTTCAATGAAGTTGGCTAAGGGGCGGTTGTCGCGTTCGGCCATGATGCGAAAGCGCTGATATACGGCCTCATTGAGGCGGAGAGTAACTGTTTTGGACATGACGAGCCTCCAGTTGAGCAAGCTAGTGTCGCATATAAAACGCTCGCAAAAGAGTCCAAGCGATTTCGTCGTCGCGCAAAGCCTTGATTTTTTGTGCCATGATTCATCCTTTTCGTGCCGGGAGTGCGAATTCGCTAGGCGAAGGGAAGGGCGGGCGGGAAAGAGG
>RKRN01000235.1 GCA_007571365.1 Candidatus Latescibacterota bacterium | reverse complement strand
AGGTTGAGGACAGACACATAGGTTGAGGACAGACACATAGGTTGAGGACAGACACATAGGTTGAGGACAGACACATAGGTTGAGGACAGACACATAGGTCTGTCCCTACGGTTGAACCGGTGCCGGGTACGCCGCCGACCGCTGCTAACGCCACTGCGTAACAGCAGTATGTAAGTACATATTGCAATCTGCGATGTATGGCAAACAGCTTCTTTTTCTCGTTGACTCTGAAATTCTCATGAGTATTTTAGAGTTCAGACTAAAACAATAACATCACCAGCGAAAAAGTCAGCAGAGATGGAGCCGCGCTATATCAAAGATAGCATTGAAGCAGATCTGGCGAATAGGATGGTATTCATCGGTGGGCCACGCCAAGTTGGCAAAACAACCCTGGCGCTATCGCTACTAGGCGGCGGCCAAGACGAGTCGTCGCCGGCTTATCTGAACTGGGATGTGTTGGCTGATCGCGAGGATATTCTGGCCGAACGCCTTCCCGCCGATCAAACCCGCGTCATTTTTGACGAGATTCACAAGTACGCCCGCTGGCGCAACCTGATGAAGGGGTTGTTCGACAAAAACAAGACCGCCGTTTCCTTCATCGTCACCGGCTCGGCGCGCCTAGACTACTATCGCAAAGGCGGCGACTCCCTGCCGGGGCGCTATCACTACTACCGGCTTCATCCGTTCACGGCCATGGAATACGGCCCGGCACCCAATGACGCGCTGGTGGAACAATTGCTCAGATTTGGCGGTTTCCCCGAACCTTTTCTCAGGGGCGAGGAGCGCTTTCAGCGCCGCTGGCGGCGCGAGCATTCCGCAAGAGTCCTCTATGAAGACCTGCGCGATCTAGAGCACGTCCGCGAGGTATCCATGCTAGAGCTTTTGCTGTCGCACTTGCCGATGTGCGTAGGCTCCCCTCTTTCAGTCAACAGCCTCAGCAAACTGCTACAAGTGGCGTACGAAACCGTCGAGCGCTGGCTGACGATCTTTGAGCGGCTGTACCTATGCTACCGCATTCCACCGTTTGGGGCCGAGCGGATTCGGGCGGTCCGCAAGGAGAAAAAGCTGTACTGCTGGGATTGGTCGCGCGTGGCCAACCGGGGGCCTCGGTTCGAAAACATGGTGGCTGGTCACCTGCTAAAGTACTGCCACTATGTCGAGGACACGGCCGGGCATGAGATGGAGTTGCGCTTCATTCGCGATACCGACAAGCGCGAGGTGGACTTCGTCGTTGTACGCGATGGCCGGGCGGAGTTCGCCGTAGAGTGCAAAAGCGGCGAGCGAAACCCGGCGCCGGCCTGCCGCTACTTCAGAGAGCGGACCGATATTCCACGGTTCTATCAGGTACACCTCGGCACCAACGATTTTGGCAACGCCACCACCAACACGCGCGTTCTGCCGTTTGCGACCTTCTGCCGCGAAGTAGGGCTGCCTTAATCGGGCGGCCCCGCTGCTGCCTTGTTGACTTTTTTAAGGCATCCACGTTCTTAGCTTTAATTCCCCTTTACCAACAGAAAAAGATCCTACTATGGCGACGACTCAACGTAAAAAACGCAAACTGTTCAAACTCTTAGCTCCGCAGGCGGAAAGCGTTTACTTAGCCGCCTCCTTCAACGATTGGGACCCCCAGGCCCGCCCATTAAAAAAAGATGCCCGGGGCCTGTGGAAAACTTCCGTCACATTGCCTTTGGGCAAGCACGAATACCGCTTTGTGGTCGACGGCGAATGGCGCGATGATCCGCGGTGCGCGGAGCGCCGTCCCAATCCCTTCGGCACCACCAACTGCATCTTGCACACCTGATTAGCCACGCCTTTAGGCGTACCCCTCCACCGCACGACGCAAACGGCGCGGAAGTCCCCGCCCGCGCCGCCAAGACGAAGCCCTATTGGCCGCGGGCGTTCCAGTCGGGATACTGCGCTTCCGAGGGAGTGTCTGGTGGGTGTCGGTCGGCGGGAAGCGGGCGGCGTGCCAAGAGCTCGCTCGTACGCGGGCATCGCCTGCCAGACGGTGCGTCTAGCAGGCGATGCCGCGATCAAGCAATTCCGCTGAATCTCAGCATATTTTGGGACAGACACATAGGTCTGTCCCTACGGTACGGTGGGGCCACCGCCGACCATATGATGGAAGCCCAACGCCCAAGGAGCCGCCGGTTTGCAGCCCGTGCGGTCAGGCTGCATTCCCGCTCCGTGTCGGGCACGGGGTGACGTTCTTGCGCGGGAAGGACTTGCGGGTGCGCGGGCGTCTCGCCCGCCGTACTGTCTGGCTTGTTCTGGCGCGGGAAGGACGCCGGAGGCCAGTAAGGAGCCGACGATAACCAGCGACTGCGTAACGTCAGTCAGTAACGTATTTCTGGATGCCGACGATGAGCGCGATGCTCAGGGCCGAAATCAGCGCGACGCCACCGAGTGTGATGGTCATGATCTTGCCCATAAAAAGGTATATCGCCAAACCCATCAGCATGGTAACTGTTCCCATAAGGAATAGCATCAGCCCTGCCCAGCGAGCCAACCCATCTTGGTCGGCGACCCGGGCCGGGTTGAGACCGGAGATTAGGCCGATGCGTTTTTTGACGCCGATCAGATAGGCGATGACATAGAGCGGCAGGGCGCAGAACAGCATGACGAGAAAGATAATGAGGCCTGAGTTCATCTGGATATCCTTTCATGGGTTGGGAGTTATCGCACCGGAATCGCGCCGGGCCATGGGTCGGACGTAACTTTAGGTAACAGCACCGGCACCGGCAAACGGCCTGTTGGTGGCCACTAGCTTGGTCGCTCCAGACGCATCCGTTACCTTACAACCCCATGAACAGTAAAGACTATATACACGCCCTCTTCGGCTGCCAAGACCGCAAAGCCATTGTCACCGGGGCTTCCAGCGGCTTAGGCGCCGAAATGGCCCGGGTCCTCGTCTCGGCGGGGGCCGATGTCCTCGCCGTCGCCCGCCGCCAAGAGCGCCTCGAAGCACTGGCCAACGAAGTACGCGATCGCGCCGGAACCATCCACGCACACGCGGCCGACCTCAGCGACCACGCCGCCATCGCCGCCCTACCCGCGCAGGCGGGCGAGCGGCTCGGCGGCTGCGATATCTTGGTTGCCAATGCTGGCACAGCCGCTCGCGTCCGCCTAGAGGATATGGCCGAGCAAGACTTTGCCGCGGTCGTCGATCTCAACCTCAAGGCCCAGTGGCTGCTCGCCAAAGCCTGCTTTCCCCTACTGCGCGAATCGGGTGCTGGCCGCATCGTCAACATCGCCTCGATCTACGGGTTGGGTGCCTCGGTAATCAACGGCCTGAGTGCCTACACGATCAGCAAGCACGGGCTCGTGGGGCTGACGCGCTCGCAGGCCGTGGAATGGAGCAAGCACAGCATCACCGCAAACGCCATCGCCCCCAGCTATTTCCCCACTGAAATGACCGAAACCGCTCTCGACAACGAGAAGATGAGTACCCGCCTGCGCACCTTTACGCCGCAAGGGCGCTTTGGTCAGCCCACAGAGCTAGCCACTGCCCTGCTCTTTTTGTGCTCAACGGCCAGTGGTTATGTCAACGGCACCGTCGTGCCGGTGGACGGCGGCTGGACGGCGTGGTAACTCACGCCGTCGGGAACTGATTGTCAAAAGAGTAGCACTACAGCGGCGGTGCTTCGAGAAAAACGCGCACCCCCATATCGGCGTAGCGCGACCGGCTGTCGGCCGTGCCATTGCGGAAACAGACTGCGGTAGCTGTGCCCTGCAAGGCTGCGACCACGTGGCGGACGCAATCGTCGACGCTTTTGAGCTGGGGATGCCCCCGGTGATTTAGGTCCATTTGCAGATCCGTAGGGCCAAAGGAGAGGCAATCGACCCCGGGCCGCGCCAAGTTGAAGGCACTCGTGGCGGCCGCTACCGATTCGACTTGCAGCCACAGCACCCCGTACTGGTTCCACCAATCCGCATACGCTTGGGGGCCGCTGCTGGTATCGCCGACGCGGGCACCGCCGCCGTGGCTGCGCCCCCCTTGCGGCAAGTAGTAGAAATTGGCCACGGCCTCTTCCGCGGTCGCCGCGGTCTCCACTTGAGGCACCTCGATCCCCGAAGGCCCCAAGTCCAGGTAGTTGCCGATTAGGTAGGTGTGGCGGGTGTGTTTGATGCGAAAGTGCAGCGGCAGGTCGAACTCCCCAACCATGCCCGCCAACGCGACCAAGCGGTCTTCGCTATAGGGCGAGTGCTGGCTGTCGGTAAAGACAAAATCGCACGCGCCCAACTCGGCAATCCGCTTGAGTGCGTCGCGTTCAATGTCGCTGCGGATGCCAAACCCCACTACCTGTTCGCCCCGCTTGATCTTCTGCTTCAAATTCGCTGCCATGCTCGCGCCTCCTTTTTCGATTATCGGTTAGGCGTATAGCCCGATTAGGCTAGCCACCAGCCAGAGCAAGGTGTTGACCTGCAAAGGCCGATCGCTCCAGACGACGGCGGTCGGGTCGTCCCCCTCCCCTCGGTGATATACCAGATAGAGATAGCGCAACACGCCGTAGAGCACAAAAGGGATCGTCCACTGCAATCGCCCATCTTCGGCACCGCCCACCCCCATGGCGTATAGTGCGTAGCAGACCACAGTAACGGCCGTGAGGACGGCGATCATTTGGTCGAGCAAAGGCAGGCTGTACTCTTTGAGAATGGCGCGGTGATCCGCGGCCGCCGCCGCTAGCTGCACGATTTCTTGGCGGCGCTTGACTACAGCCACGAAGAGCACCAAGGCGAAGATACAGACGATAAACCAAGTGGAAATAGACACCTCGATAACCAAGCCGCCGCCGACAGCGCGCAGCAGGTAACACGCGGCCACAACCAGCACATCCACCAACACCACGTGCTTGAGCCGGAGCGAGTACGCCGCGTTGAGTGCCGCGTAGAGCACGGCCACCCATCCCAAATGAGGATGCAGCCAAAAAGCGCCGACCAACGCCAGGGCCAACGCGACCAAAGCTGCTACCCAAGCCAACGCGACTGACAGGTGGCCAGCGGCAATCGGTCGGTGGCACTTTTCGGGATGCCGGCGGTCGCATTGGCGGTCAAAGAGGTCGTTGAACAAATAGACGCCGCCGCTCAGCAAGACGAAGCAGAGGACCGCTCCTAAGCTGCGGACTAGGTAGGAAACTTCAAATAGATGTTCGGAAAAAACGAGGGCGGGAAAGACAAAGACATTCTTGATCCACTGCCGGGGACGCATGGACCAGAGGATGTAGTAAAGCGACAAAACGAGGCTATGCTTAGGCACAACCGGAGAGCCGGGGTCGTTTAGACCTCCATGATCTCCTTTTCCTTGTGCTCGGTGATCTCGTCAATGGCGGCTACGTATTCAGCGGTCAACTCCTGCACCTTTTTCTGTGCACTGCGCGACTCGTCTGCGGAAATATCCCCGTCTTTTTGCGCTTCTTGGAGCAAGTCAATTCCGTCGCGCCGCGCATGGCGCACGGCAACGCGCCCTTCCTCGGCTCGATGCCGGGCGACTTTGGTGATTTCTACCCGGCGCTCCTCAGTCAGTTCGGGAATGGGCAGTCGGATGATGGCGCCGTCGTTGGCCGGGTTGATCCCCAAGCTCTTGTCGGCGAGAATGGCCTTTTCAATCACGGGAATTAAGGTGGCCTCCCAGGGCTTGATCGCCAACAGGCGCGGCTCGGGGACGCTAATCGTCGCCACCTGATTGAGCGGCGTCTGTTGGCCGTAGTAATCCACCCGCACGTTGTCGAGCATGGCGGCCGAGGCTCGCCCCGTGCGGATAGCGGCTAAGTCGCGGCGCAGGGACTCAATGGCCTTATCCATGGCCTCTTTTACGGTTTCAAGGACCTCTTCCAACATGGCGGCCTCAGGCGTCTTCTCCCAAGACGAACCGCTCAAAGCGCCGCACGGTAATTTTCTCGCCGATTTTGGCGGTCAGCTCGGTGAGCAGTTCGCCGACGGTCTGGTCGGGATTTTTGACGAAAACCTGTTCTAGCAGGCAATTTTCCTGATAGAACTTCTCCATGCGGCCCTCGACGATTCTTTGGGCAATATGCTCGGGCTTGCCCTCGTTTTTGGCCTGTTCGAGGTAGATGGCTCGCTCCCTTTCCACGGCCGCGGCGGAAATGCCCTCGCGACCGACCGCCAAAGGCTGGGAGGCGGCAATGTGCATGGCCACATCCTTGGCGAACCCTTGGAAGTCGTCGGTGCGAGCGACGAAGTCGGTTTCGCAGTTGACCTCTAGCAGCACGCCGAGGCGACTACCTTGGTGAATATACGCTTGGATCAGGCCCTCGCTGGCGTCGCGGCCGGCCCGCTTCTCCACCGCGGACAGGCCCTGCTTGCGCAAGTACTCAATGGCCTTTTCGCTGTCGCCGCCGGTTTCTTGCAGGGCCTTCTTGCAATCCATCATGCCCAAGCCCGTTTTCTCCCGGAGCATTCGGACGCTTTGTGCGCTAATCTGAGTCATCGTCGTTTGCTTTCAAAAGTAGTTGATCTAGCTAGGCGGTGGCCTCGGCCACATCCGCCGGGGCCTCTTCGGTTTGTTCGGACTCTTGCTTGTCGTCGTGCGCCGCTTTGTCGGCCTCGGCTTCGGCCCGGCCCTCAATCGCCGCGTCGGCGATCAGGCGCGTGATCAGGGCGATAGAACGGATGGCATCGTCGTTGCCGGGAATCGGATAAGTCACCAAGTCGGGATCGCAGTTGGTATCGACGATGGCCACCGAGGGAATGCCTAGCTTGGCCGCCTCGCGCACGGCGATATGCTCCTTCTTGATGTCTATGATAAAGACCAAGCCGGGCAAGCCACCCATGTTGCGGATGCCGGCCAAGGTCCGCTGGAGTCGGGCGCGCTCTTTTTCGAGCAGCAGAACTTCTTTTTTCTTGAGGTTCTCGTAGGTGCCGTCGGTCGAGATGCGGTCGAGATGCTCTAGGTGCCGGATGCTTTGGCGGATGGTCTGCCAGTTGGTCAACATCCCGCCGAGCCAGCGCTCGGTGACGTGAAACATGCCACAACGCTCAGCTTCCTGCCGCACGAGCTCGGCGGCCTGTTTCTTCGTGCCGACAAAGAACACGGCGCGCCCGGCGCGTACCGTCTGGCGCACGGCCTCGCAAGCGGCCTCAACCTTGCCGACCGTCTTTTGCAGGTCGATGATGTGGATGCCGTTGCGCTCGGTGAAGATGTAGGGCCGCATCTTGGGATTCCAACGCCGGGTCTGATGCCCGAAGTGGGTTCCCGCTTCCAGCAAATCGCGGATAGTAAAGTCAGCCATGATTGCTCCTCAATGTTAGTTGGGCCGCCGCTTCCTTCATCTACACACAGAAGCCCCGCAGGCGCCGAACGCCCACGGGACACTCTCTGCCGTGCATCGGGAAGCGTGTGTATTGGAAGGGAACTAGCGCTTGGAAAATTGGAAGCGCTTGCGCGCACCGGCCAATCCGTACTTCTTGCGCTCTTTCTCGCGGGCGTCGCGGGTCAAAAAGCCGCCTTTCTTCAACACTTCCCGCTTTTGTGGGTCGTATTGCACTAAGGCGCGGGCAATGCCCAAGCAGGCGGCACCGGCTTGACCGCGCAGGCCGCCGCCACGAGTAGAAATGTGGATGTCGAACGCGTGCCGCGTCTCGGTCAGATCCAGGGGCTGCACGAGGATCATCTCTAGGGAATCTCGGCGCAGGTATTCGCTGACCGCACGACCGTTCATGTAAATACTGCCGTTACCGAGTTGCATACGCACGCGGGCGACTGAGGTCTTTCTGCGGCCGGTCGCTTCGTAGCTTTCTAAGGGCATAGGGCGCGTTGCCTTTGGCTTAAAGTTCGAGAGGCTGGGGGTTTTGTGCTTGGTGCCGGTGTTCGCCGCCGGCATAAACGCGGAGCTTCTTTAGCTGCATCCGGCCCAATCTGGTGTGTGGCAGCATACCCCGCACGGCCTTGCGGATGATGCGGTCGGGATGCCGTTCGGCCATGCGGCTGTAGGGTGTGACCCGCAAGCCACCCGGATAGCCGGTGTGGCGGTAATAGACCTTTTTTTTGGCCTTGTTGCCCGTGACTTTTACCTTGTCGGCATTAATCACGATGACATGGTCGCCCACATCGGCATGTGGGGCGTATTCGGGCTTGCCCTTGCCGCGCAGCACTTGGGCGATCTCCGAAGCCAGCCGCCCCAGCACTTTATCGGTGGCATCAACCACAAACCACTGCCGCTTGATTTCGCCCACTTTAGGGGCGTAGGTAATGTCGTTCATCGTCTTTTCTCAGATTATATAGAAATTATTTAACCTAAGTCCTCTATCCGTGCTTGTCAAGATTGGGCGGCCCGTCGCTTGCGCCACCAGAACCAGGTTAGCACGGCCCCTACCAAGCCCAAGATCCCCACCAATAATCTATTGTATTGCGCGAGCAGTTCCGCGACCTGTTCCCAGTTTTCACCCACCAAAATTCCGGCGTAAAGCAACAATCCATTCCAAACGGCCATGCCGATCCCGCCACAGAGGGCGACCGTCGGCCAAGGCATGCGCCCCAGACCAGCACCGATGGCGATGACCGACCGAATGCCGCTTAAAAATCGGTTGCCGAGAATAAGCGCGACGCCGTAGCGACCGAGCCACTGCTCGGCTTGGACCAGCTTCGCCGTGCCCCGACGCCCCGCGAAAAAGGTGCGCCCCCGGCTATAACCCAAGTAGTACATGACTAAAAAGCCGGCCGTACCCCCGGCACAAGTAACCAGAAAAACCGGCCATATATCCAAGAGGCCGCGCCCGACCAAATAGGCACTGAACACCACCACCGTATCGCCCGGTATGGGTGGCACGATGTTTTCCAAAAAGGCACTAAGCAACAAGATGCCATACGCCCATAGCGGATCGACGCCAGCCAAGGCCGTAAGCAGAGCGTCCAAGTATTCTGCCATGCTCAGAGTGCCAACAGAGCCACTGCTTGGGCCTCCATGCCCTCCTCGCGCCCGACGAACCCCAAGCGTTCGGTCGTGGTGGCCTTGAGCGAAACCTGTCCCAGCTCTAGGCCCAAGGTCGCCGCTAGCATTTGGCGCATCCCAGCTATGTGCGGCGCGAGCTTGGGCTGCTCGGCCGCGACGACCGCGTCGATGTGCAGGACCCGCGCCCCTCGCTCCGCTAGCAAGGTGCCGACTTGCTCGAGCAACGCCAAGCTCGATATGTCTTTGTATTGCGCGTCGGTGTCGGGAAAGAGCTGGCCGATATCTCCGGCCGCCAAGGCCCCCAAGAGCGCGTCGATTATGGCATGAGTCAGCACATCAGCGTCCGAGTGGCCCGCCAACCCCCGATCAAAGGGTACGACGATCCCGCCCAAAACTAGAGGCCGCCCTTCCGCCAAGCGATGCACGTCGTAGCCCTGTCCTATGCGCAACCCCATAGCAGGCACCTCCTCCCTAGCGCGTACTCGCCACTCGGCCCAAGCCAGATCCTCGGGCGTGGTCAGTTTGCGGTTGTCGGCTTCGCCGGGCACGACGCAGACTGGGTGGCCCAGCCGCTCGACCAGTGCGGCATCGTCGGTAGCCCCCGCGTCGGGCCCGGCCGCGTGGTATGCCCTCAGAAGCAACTCGCGGTCAAAACCCTGCGGGGTCTGCGCCTGCCACAGCCGCTCGCGGCGCGGCGTCCCGACTACCCGAGCGTTCGCCACTTCCTTGATCGTCTCCACTACCGGCAAAGCGGGCAGTGCCGCTCCGTGCTCGCAAGTGGCGGCGACCACCCTTTCCAGCAGCCCGGCTGAAATAAACGGCCGCACGGCGTCGTGTACCAAAACCATAGCGGCGCGGGTCTCCTGCAAGCCGCGATATACGGACGCGCTGCGCTCGCCACCTCCGGGCACGAAGGTGGCGACTTTGGCAAAGCCTCCGCCTTCGCTCAGTTGGCGGCAATAGTCCATATCCTCGCGCCGTACGACTAAGACGATATCCGTCACCAGTGGGCTAGCTTCGAGACGCGCCAGCACGTGCCAGAGCACGGGCCGGCCTCCTAATGGGAGGTATTGCTTGGGCTGGTCTGCTCCCATGCGCTGCCCCCGACCGGCGGCCGGAATGATGGCGGTTATGCGTTCCACGACCTCACGCGATCATCATGGCATCGCCATAGCTGTAAAAGCGATAGCCCCGCTCTACGGCCTCGCGATAGGCGGCCAAAAGCCGTTCCCGCCCGACAAACGCCGCCACGAGCAACAACAGGCTCGAACGCGGCAGGTGAAAATTCGTCACCAACGTATCGACCGCTTTGAATGCGTAGGGGGGATAGATAAAAGCACTTGCCAATCCTGCACAGGCCCCCACATTGCCCGCGGCATCAACGCTTGACTCCAAAGTCCGCACCACAGTAGTACCTACGGCGACAATGCGTCCACCGGCCGCCCGACAACGCCTGAGAGCGGCCGCCACCGGCTCGTCGATCTCGCAGTATTCGGCCTCGAGAATATGTTGGCGCGGGTCGGCGCAGCGCACCGGCTCGAACGTGCCTGGCCCCACGTGCAAGAGCACTTTCAGGACCGCTACGCCCTTGGCCGCGATCGCCGCGATTAACTGAGGGGTAAAGTGCAAGCCAGCCGTGGGTGCCGCAACGGCCCCTGGACGCGCCGCATAGACGGTCTGATAGCGCTCCCGGTCCGCGGGCTCGGGCCGACGCCGAATATAGGGCGGTAGCGGTATTTCTCCGATAGCTTCCAGCCGTGCCAGCACGTCTTCGACGGCAAAGCGCACGCGAAACCGCCCCGGCGCAACCTGTTCGACGATCTGCGCTTCCATCGCTCCATCGCCAAACTCCAACCGCGTCTTTGGTTTTAAGCCCCGTCCAGGCCGCCCCATCGCTAGCCAATCGCCCGCCGTCAGCGGCCTGAGCAGCAGCAACTCAACTTGGCCTCCGGTAGCAATTTTACGCCCCCTGAGCCGAGCTGGCACAACCTGTGTTTGGTTTAATACTAGGGCGTCACCAGGCGCGAGCTGATCGACGATAGCCCCAAAGTGCAGGTGCTGCAACGAGCCATCCGCCCGGTTCAACAGCAACAGACGCGCTTGATCGCGCTCGGGCGTTGGGCGTTGGGCGATCAGGGCATCGGGCAGGTCAAAGTCGTAGTCCACCAGTTGCATTGAGCGGTATCAACCTATCCCCGAGACTGCGTAGGGCGCCATCGCACATAGCGGAAAATGGTCCAGAGAATTTTGTATCCAGCCCGCAGCGTACCGCTGAGCGTGCCGCTGATCTTGGAACGGCCGATGCGGCGGCGATAGCGCACCGGCACTTCGACCGCCCGCAGACCCAGCCGAGCGGCTTTGACCTGCATCTCCACGGTCCAGCCAAAGTTGCGATCCTGCATTTCCAGCCGCATGAGCGCGTCGTAGCGCAGTGCGCGAAAAGGCCCTAAATCCGTAAAAGGGACGCCGAATAACAGGCGGATTAAGAAGGTGGCCAACCAGTTGCCAAAGCGAGCCTGGGGCAAGAGAGCCCCCTTTTCTCGCTGGCCCAAGGCCCTTGAGCCAATGACCATATCGGCACCATCGGCGATGATCGGTCTTACTAGAGCGGGCATGTCCTCGGGATAGTCGCTGTAGTCGCCGTCGAGAAAGACGACGATATCCGGGCAATCGAGCTGGGTCATGCCCGCTAAACAGGCTTGGCCGTAGCCGCGGCGCAGCTCGACGATGACGTGGGCCCCCAAGCAGCGGGCCACCTCGGCGGTGCGGTCAGCCGAGCCATTATCGACGACAATGACCTGCTGTGCAATGGCTGGGATATCTTGCAGCACCTTGCCAATGGCTTGTTCTTCGTCGCAGGCGGGAATGACGACGGCAATGGCCGGAGGCGAGTCCATGCGACCACAGGCGCAGTGCTATCCTAGAGGTTTTCCTCCAACCAGAGGAAAAATAGATCCTGTGCCTCGGCGACATTGTCGAGCAATGCAAAGCCGTGATCAGCCGAGTCGGGAAAAACGCGCAGATCCTTTGGCTCGGCCGTCTGCTCTTCTAGGCTACGGGCAAAATCGGCATAGCTGAGAATAGTGTCCCCGGTCTGAATTTGATCCTGATCGCCCGCCATAAAGAGTATGGATCGCGGGCCAAACGGTTCGAGGCCGACTCCGGTGACCAACGGCTCCAGCGAAGAAGCCCCCCATAACCCGGGCGAGAGAGAGACGCCCGTTTTTATTTGCTCGGGAAAACGACCCAAGCTCACATAGGCCACATTTCCCCCCGAGCCACTGCCCACTACCCCGATGCGGCTAACATCAACCTCGGCCTGGCTCTCCAGCCAACTCAGCGCGGCGTGGACATCGAGAAAACTCTGTTCCAGATCTGTTAATTCTAAGACCTGCCGATCATCGGGTAATGGGGTTTGGCCGTGCCCGCGCATGTCGATGGCCAAGGCAGCGTAGCCGCGCTCGAGCAAGGCCACGTACGTATCGGTGTTGTTCAACCAATCGGATTTGTTCCCCCCCAGATCGTGTAGGAGGATCACCACGGGCAGCGATTCGCCGTCTTGGGCCGTGCCAAAAAGTGCGCTCACCGCGACGCCATCGTTGGACGGGAAGCTAACGGTTGAAATGGGATAAGCCCGGCCCGGCCCCTCGGGCAGATCGGGCCCGACGATCTGTAGATCCTCTGCCGATTCGCTGCACCCCACGACGCCAATGGCCAGCACCCAAATCCATCTATACAGTATCTTGCTCATAAAAGCCATAATCCTCACCCAAAGCGCGTTGCGAGCACCCGCAATTGGCAACGCTCCTAATTTTCGTAACTCCTTGAATCTGAATAAACAATCCCCAACTGTAGCTGTCAACTTGACGCCTTGACGACAAAATTCTTTTGCCGTATGCTGCCGCCCTATGATCCGCGTCGAAAAACTCAGCCTTAGCTATCGCCGGGGCCTAGCCGCCTTGCGCTCCATTGATCTCCACATCAGCCGCGGGGAAAACATCGCCCTCATCGGGGCCAACGGTTCGGGCAAAACCACCCTCGCGCACTGCCTAAACGGACTTTTACAGCCCCAAGCGGGCCGGGTCCTCGTCGATGGCATGGACGCCAGCGACCCGACCCAACTCCCCGTCATCCGCCAGCTAGTCGGCATGGTCTTGCAAAACCCGGACGACCAACTCGTCGCTACCACGGTCGCCGACGAACTGGCTTTTGGCTTGGAAAACCTAGCCCTAGCCAGCGATGAAATTCACCGCCGCGTCGAAGAAACACTCGCCGCTTTCGACCTAGCAGCCTATCGCTTCTCGCCGCCGCACAAGCTCTCCGGCGGCGAGAAGCAGCGCGTGGCTATTGCCGCGGTGGTGGCGATGCAACCGCGCTATCTCGTCTTGGACGAATCGACCGCCCTGCTCGACCCCGGCGAAAGACAACAAGTGGCCGCGTTGCTTCAGCGACTGCGTACCGCCTACGGCATCGCGACCATACTCATCACCCAATCCTCAGAAGAAGCCGCTCGCGCCGACCGCATCATCGTCCTCCACGCCGGTCGAGTCCATGCCGACGGCTCCCCTGCCGCCCTCTTTGCCGACCCGCCCAAGCTCCGCGCTCTCGGCCTCAACCGGCCCTTTGCAAGCACCCTCGCCGCTCACTTATCGCTGGCCGAG
>RKRN01000076.1 GCA_007571365.1 Candidatus Latescibacterota bacterium | reverse complement strand
CTGCACGCTGCGGCGGCGCATAATGCTGCTGCTGTCGCTGAGGTACTGCTCAAAGCAGGGGCCGATGTCCACGCTAAAAATGACGACGGCGAAACGCCATTGCATAATATTTTTGGCTATGACATGAATAATGCAAGAGTTAGTATGGCAAGCGGTTTTCCTAGGACGGCCGCCGTCTTTCTCAAAGAAAGACGGCGGGTGACACCAACCGACGCTGTCAACACACCACTGCACTATCTAACGACATCTGAGGATGCGGATGCCTCTGCTGTTGCTAGTATGTTGCTCAAGGCAGGGGCCGACGTCAACGCCAAAAACAATGATGGTTCTACAGTTCTGCACTGGGCGGTGCAGCATAATGCTTCTGCTGTTTCTGCGGTATTACTTGAGTGGGGGGCCAACGTCAACGCTAAAGACAATTTTCAAGACATGGGCTGGACACCACTGCACTGGGCGGTGAGTGAGGATGCTTCTGGTCTTACTGGTATGTTACTTGAGTGGGGGGCCAACGTCAATGCTAAAGATATCTATAAGGGCTGGACACCGCTGCACGTTGCGGCGGAGCATAATGCTTCTGATGCCGCCGAGATATTGCTCAAGGCGGGAGCCGATGTCCACGCCAAAGCCGACTTTTTAGGCGAAACGCCACTACATGTTGCAGCGCAGCGTAATACTTCTGCCTTTGCTGCAGTATTGCTCAAGGCAGGAGCCGACGCCAATGCCAAGGGAGTCTATGGTAATACACCGTTACACGTTGCGGCGATATATAATGCTTCTGATACCGCTGAGATATTGCTCAAAGCAGGAGCCGATGTCCACGCCAAAATTAACGGCTGGACGCCACTGGGACGTGCGATAAAGGAGGAGGGTTTAGAGACAGCCGCGGTTTTGCGTCGTTATGGTGCCCGTAGGTGAAATAAGCTGATTCTATCTCTAATCGAGGCGGAGGCGGATGTCCACGCTCGCCGATCTCTACTCCAGACGCGATGCCGCCCAATCTGTACCGAACGCACTCAGCCCCCGACTTTTACCTCCGAGCAAGAGTGCGTAGCCCTGGACGAGCAAATGCAAGTGCCACTGGCGGCGAGGAAGCGGGGTGGGTGAAGCGACGGCCTTGACCCGCCTTTACACGTCCTCTAGATTCTGTCGTTCACCTTGCCAAAGTCAATGACATATTTCTCGTCAATTCAGCAGCTACAAACGTCTTTACTTATTTATATAACAAAGATTTACAATGAAAAAATCCGCGACAAATAAGCGGCCATACGAAGCGTCCCATCCCCATCTCACCTTCGCCCTCAATCTATCGCGTCTAGACCACAAGACTTGGACCGCACTCGGCGCAGTAGTGGCAAAATGCGATCACATCGCCCATGCCATATTGGCACCCGAGGTAGCGCAGCGCGTTCACCGGCTATATCTGGCGAAGGGCGCGCTGGCCACCACAGCCATCGAAGGCAATACGCTGTCTGAAGAAGAGGTCACCGAGCTGCTTGCCGGTACGCTCAAACTGCCGCCATCGCGGGAGTATCTCGGCCAAGAAGTCGAAAACATCGTTCATGCCTGTAATGCGCTGACCACAGCTATTGCCACAAGCGGCATCAAGCCGCTCACAGCCGCTAGCATCAAACAGATGAACCGCGCCGTGCTAAACGAACTCGACATCGAAGATCACGTCGCGCCCGGAGAAGTCCGCACCACAGAAGTGGTCGTAGGTAGGTACAAATGCCCGCCGCATCAGGACTGCGTCTTTCTACTGGATCGCCTGTGCGACGTGTTGAACGAGTTTCCGCTTGACGAGGACAACCCTATCGCTTATGCAATCCTAAAGGCCATTTTCGCGCACCTCTATCTGGCTTGGATCCATCCCTTCGGCGATGGCAATGGCCGCACGGCGCGGTTGCTGGAGTTTTACATCCTAATTGGTGCTGGCTTACCGCAGCCAGCTTGCCACCTATTGAGCAATCACTACAACCAGACGCGGTCGGCATATTACCGCCAATTAGACCGCGCCCGCCAAACGGATGACGGTGTAGTGCGCTTCATCAGCTATGCCATTGCCGGCTTGGCGGACGGCCTAAGCGAACAAATTGACCTAATCTGCGAGCAACAGTGGGATGTCGCATGGATAAACCACGTCCACGAGACCTTCCGCACATCCTCAAGTACTACGGCGAGCCGCCAACGGACGCTAGCGCTAAGCCTCTCGCGCACAAAGGCACCAGTCCGCATCGCCGATATTCCCACCCTAGATGCCGATTTGGGCCGCGCCTATGCCAACGTCACGACCCGCACACTACACCGCGACATCGAGGCTCTGAGCGGTCTAGGGCTTGTAGTGCATGAAGACAGAAAAGTGCGGGTACACCGCGAATGTCTGTTGGCGTTCCGGCCGTGGCGCAACTTAGCCAGCCGCTGAAACCGCTGCGTGCAGTGCCTGCCGCGTCCCCGCCAAGTCGAAACAGGCCTCTTGATTGCCGCGCATGAAGCTCCATGTGAAGGCTGCGGCTCGTTGGCGTCCTTGGCGCGGAGGCGAACTCATAGCCGAGGCTTGGTTGACTGTTCTAGGTCTGCCCTCTACTGTTCTGGCATGGATTCGTCGTTTCACAAAGCACTGGCAAGCCTTCAGGACATCGGTAAACTACTAATCAAGCGGGGATCAGCCATGGGGCCGCTAGTTCCTATGCTCCTCCTGATCCCGGTGCTTCTTGGGAGTGCTTGGCTGTTTCGATCAACTTTCGTAATTAGAAGTTGCCCGATTATCAGCACTGGATTGGTGATCTTAGTGCTATGGATTGTGCTTAGCTATCTTCGCCATTATGCGTCGTTTGCCAAAAACGATCCCGATAGGCTCCAGTCGGAGGAGTACCGATACGAAACAGCGCGGCTACAGATGATCGCCGCCAAGGAGTTACCTGGCCCAATTCCTGCAGAAGAGCTTCCGCTGGAAGCCCCAAGAGAAAA
The DNA here is from genome assembly GCA_007571365.1 of Candidatus Latescibacterota bacterium. Classification (GTDB taxonomy): domain Bacteria; phylum Latescibacterota; class UBA2968; order UBA8231; family UBA8231. The sequence continues at coordinate 10,613 of RKRN01000076.1, read as the reverse complement.
ACCACCTACTTCGACCGATACAGATGAGGAAAACGCCCCATGAAATCTTATCTCTTTACATACAGCCAAGCCTGCACCCAAGCGCAAGCACATGAGGCACTCAACGACACCGAGGGCGTTCAAACATGGGTTGCGCCTTTCCCTTACTCTGCCATCCTCGTCTCCACACTCGATACTCAGGACCTCTGTTCCATCCTTCGCAATCGACTGCCCGACGTGTGGTTCATGGTCTCGGAAATGGACCCCCAGACCATAAATGGCTGGTTGCCTAGAGAACTATGGGATTACGTAACCGATCCGCAGAAGGCGTGGTCGCGGCAGTTATTCAAGAACATCGCCTCTACAAGGCGCCTTCGTCGTCCTGTCGCCGATGCCGGCAGAATGACGGGGACATAGAGTTTCCTTTCTAACTGATTTACCTTACATCTTCACTCTAGCCAGCCGCTGAAACCGCTCCGCGCAGTGCCTGCCGCGTCCCCACCAAGTCGAAACAGTCCTCTTGATTGCCGCGCATGAAGCGGGTCGCCAGCTTGATGGCTTCGGCCTCGGTCAGCAGGCCGTCGTCTATCTCGCCTTGGAGCGCACGATTCAGCCAGCGACGCGCCTGAATCGCGTAGGCCACCGAACTGGTCGGCCAGCCAGTGTCGCCGCCAAAGGCGAAGAGCTTGGACGCGGGCGCGGCGTGGATAAAGCGGCGCACAAAGTCGCACGCGCTGTACGGGTCAATAGACCACGCCCAGCAGAGATCGGCGTACACATTGCGGTAGTGCTTGGTCAGCGCGACCAGTTCGGTGGAATAGGGATAGGCAATGTGCATCAGCACGAAGCGGCAATCGAGGTAGCGGGCCAGCAAGGGGCAAAGGTGGCCGCTTTTGATGCGGTCGACGGGCATGCGGTCGTTGCCAGCGTAATAGCCGGTGTGGATCTTGAACGGCAGCTCGTATTCGATTGCCAGCTCCGTGCCCCGCGCCCAGCACCAGTCGCCCAACAGCAATCGGCTCGGCTCGTCGAGCTCGGCACCTTGCAGCAGGCGTTGGAGCACGCGCTCGGCGTCGGCGTCGCTGCGCTCTTCCCAGCGCAACGTGCGGTTGTACGCGTGTTGCGCTTTGACCGCGATGGCATGGGGGCCGTGCAGGGCGAAGATGGCTTCCATGCCCTGCTTGAGGCTAGCCAAATCGGTGACGGCCACGCCGGTTTCGCGCTCCATGGCCGCGGCGTCGATTTGGCCGTTGCAAAAGGCCGCCCACGACAAGTCGTAGAGAAAAAAGTCCACGCCGGACTCATCGGGCGGGCAGGGCCAACAGAAGTCGTCGGTCTGCACGTGGTCGAGCCGGCCAACTTGGCTGAGCAACTCGCGCCGCCCGCCGGGTTGACGCCACGCCGCGAGCTTTTCTTGCGCCTTGTGCAACTCGTCGCCGCTAAAATCGGCCATGCCATAGACCTCGTGCGCGAGGATGCGCACGGCCTCGCCGTAGCCGGTGAAGCGAATGGCCGCAAAGGCCGAGCGGATGCAGTCAAAGCGCGCTGCCAAGTCTGGGTCAGAAGCGTCGTTGAGCTTGTGTAAGTCGGCCGGGGTGGCACCGGCGGCAATCAAGTCGGCGGGCACGTAGTTGCCAAAAAGGTCTTGCAAAATGTCCGGGCCGTTCTCGACCCAGTCGCGCTCGCGGCGCAGGTGTTCGTGCGTGTCGATTAGCAGCGCGTCGGCGATGTGTTGGCACAGGTCTGTAGCCATGGTCGTTCTCCTGTTTGCGAAGTGAGTTGGAATTCCGGCGGCCAGCGTTGCGCCGTGCCCTCAGGTGCCGACGCGACACCGCGCAACGTCCGTTGTTTGTCTTAGGCCCACTGAAATAACAGCCGAGCTGCCGTGCGGTCCTTCCCGCGCAAGCGGAAAGCCCATGCTAAAGTTGGTTGTTAAAAACCCCTCTTAACGCGATCTTGGCAAGACCGTTTCTCTACATTCGCCGCGCTGACCACTATGGACTGGCATCCCTTCATCGTCCACTACCCCATCGCGCTGTTGTCGCTGAGTCCGCTGTGCGATCTAGGCGCGCTGTGGCTGGGTCGCCGCGCCGGGCACCACCTAGCGTATGGCTTGCTGGTGCTGGGCGTCCTAGCGGCCGCCGCCGCCGTACTCAGCGGCAACGCGGCTGCCACGGCCGCTTGGGACGGGCCGGCCGCTGAGCCGTTAGCCACGCACGAATCCCTCGCCACTTGGACCTTGCTGCTGGGGTTGGGCACCGCTCTCGGGCGCTTGCCGCTGCACCTGAAGGGGCGGCTGTGCGGCTGGCCGCTCTATGCGTGGGTCGCCGTCGGCCTGCTGATCGGCGGCTTGGTTTTGTGGACCGGGTACTGCGGCGGCGAATTAGTCTATGTCCACGGCCTCGGCGTCCGGGCCGATGGCCGATTGTGAGCGGTTGGTTTATCTTCCGAGTCCGCCCCCACTCAACACCGCCGAGGAGCAACCCGTGCATCGCCCCAACATCCTGCTCATTATGACCGACGAACACGCGCCCATGTACAGCGGCCCCTACGGGCATCCGCTCGTGCAAACGCCCTATATGGATCAACTGGCCGCCGAGGGCGCGACCTTTGCCAACGCCTATTGCAACTCGCCGCTCTGCCTACCGTCGCGGATGTCGTTTATGACCGGCCGCTACATCAGCCAAATCCGGGCCTTTGACAATGCCAGTCCCCTGCCATCGGATGCGGTCACGTGGGCCCATCGGCTGCGGGCGGCCGGCTACGACGTGGTGCTGTCGGGCAAACAGCACTTTTGCGGCCCCGATCAACTGCACGGCTTCCGCGCCCAGCTAGCGCGTGACTTGCACGCCGAGCTATGGACTAAAGACGGCGTCCTGCGCGGCACACCCGACTGGAGCAAGGGCACACCGCCAGCCGACCAGCCTTGGAGCGGCGTGGCCGAGGCCGGGCCGGGGACGACCTTGGAGATCGAAGTCGATGATCTAGTCGAGGAACGAGCACTGGCCTATCTGCGCGATCCGGCCCGCCAAGAGCGGCCTTGGGCCCTGAATGTCTCGTTTATTGCGCCGCATTTTCCACTCGTAGTGCCCGAGCGGTTTTTCGAGCTATATCCCCTCGACCAAATCGACCTGCCGGAGATTCCCCTCGGCCACCTCGAAAGCCAGCACCCCGTCCACCAGCGGATGCGGGCCATGTTTGGAGCGGTCGATTTTCCCGCAGAACAGGTGCGCCGCGCCCGCGCTGGCTACTACGGGCTGATTACCTATTTAGACGAAAAAATTGGCCGCCTGCTCGCCGCCTTAGAAGAAACCGGGCAGCGCGACAACACGCTCATCGTGCATTTTAGCGATCACGGGGAAATGAACGGCGAGCACGGCATGTGGCGGAAGTCGAGCCTATACGAGGCGTCGGCGCGGGTGCCGCTGCAAATGGTCTATCCCGGGCAGATCCCGGCCGGTCGGCGCATCGGCGAGGTGGTGTCGCTGGTGGATTTAGTGGCGACCCTCATTGACATGGCCGACGCGCCCAGCACAGGGCCGTTGGCCGGCGATAGTCTGGTGGGGTTGTTGCAAGGGCAAGATGCAGACTGGAAGGACGAGGCGTTTTCCGAATACCTCGCCCACGGCGTGGCGCGGCCCACGGCCATGTTGCGGCGCGGCCGCTATAAGCTCCACTACAGTTTGGGCGATCTGCCCCAGCTATACGATGTAGAGGCCGATCCCAACGAATTCGACGACCTAGCGGCCCATCCAGCGCACGCGGGCACTTTAGCCGACCTCCAAGAGCGGCTCTTGTCCGCGTGGGACCCGGTCGCCATAGAAGCGCAGGTGCGGCAAAGCCAGCAGGATCGGCTCTTGATCGAACGAGCCACACAGCGGTCTCCCAACCGATAGGAAAAATTCATGCACGTCGATTTGCAGCAATTCCGCCGCGAAGGCTTTCTGATCTTGCGCAACGTTGTGCCGCCCGAGCGATTGGACGCGATGCGGCTGGCCATTGAGTGGATGGTGGATCGGGAAAAGGCGCGCTCGGCGGCCGAGCACCAACCCGGCGACCCACTCGGCGGTGCTTGGTACGAAAAAATCCAGCCGCGACTGAACGTGAATTCGATTGACGCCGAGACCGCTGATGTCATTGACTTTTGCCTCGGCGAGACCACCCTTGGCGTCAGTGCCCAGCTCATGCAGGCTCCGGTAACGGCCCTCACCGCCTTTGGTACGCTGTGCAGCGGGCTGATCGATTATGGGTACACGGACTGGCACCGCGATGCCAGCTCGGCCGAGCAGGCACCGCTCAGCGGCATGCAAGCCGATCTAATGGCCAACACCCCCGGATATGTGCAGTGGAACATCGCCCTCTACGAAGACGACGTATTCTGGATCCTGCCCCAAAGTCACAAACAGCCGACCAACCAAGCGCAGCGGCGGCAGCTCCTGCTAGACCCCAAAGTGCCGCTAGAAGGTGGAATCCCCGTCGAGCTACAGCCCGGCGACGGCATCGTCTATCCCAACCTGATGATGCACTGGGGCAGCCAGTACACCAGCCGGATGCGCCGCACCATCCACCTTGGCTATCGCTCCTTTGGCGGCCAGATTTTCTCGTATCACCATCACCTCGACTGGTATCACACCAACGGCTTCCGGCAACACCTCTCGCCCGCAGCCGCGGCCCATTTTGCCCACTGGACCGAGTGCTATAATCAAGAGCGGGACCAGATTGAGGCGATCTTCCGCACACTGATTGCCCGCGATGAGCCAACCTTCCGCATGTGCTTGGCCGCGCTGCACCCGGGCGAGTTTGGCCGCATGGTGAGCGTGGTGCTGTTGTGCCGAATTGCCAACAAGGTCGTCTTCCTGCACCGGCCCGAGATCGCCCAGATGTCCGTGCCAAAGCGCAAGCCGCTAATCGACGGATCGCCGCCAGCGTACTACGCCGAGGATATGGCACGGCGCTTTACTGCGGCCGAGGCCGAGGCCCTGCAAAGCCGCTTGGCCGCGCTCAACGAGCGGTTGCAGCAAGACGAGGCCCGCGTCCACCAGCATTACAGCGACCTATACGCGGCCCTGCGGCCGGCAGCCGATCCGCCGAACTTTACATCCCGGCCGCTGCGCACCTTTAACAGCGAGATGCCCGCCGGCTTTGGCGTGGACGAATTTGTGGATAGCTGGGGGTAGTTAGGTGATACATCCTGCTGATTTCGTCGACGCGCACCGACGCCACTGGCAAGACGCGGAGTTACTCTTCGACCAGAGTCGCTGGGCAAACGCCGATCAGCTATATGGCTTCAGCGCGGAATGCGGCTTGAAAGCGATGATGCAAGCTCTTGGGATGTCGGTTGACGCAGGCGGCAGGCCGACTGATGAGAAGCACCGCAAACACGTGCAAGATCTCTGGCCGATCTTCAAGAGCTTCGTCAACGGTAGGAATGGATCGCATCGTGCGATTTGTCGCATGGTTCAACGCGCAGAACAGGATGGTCAGCTATGAGTAATAGCTTCGTTTCCTTCGATGCCATGCAAGAGCGCGTGGTCAATATGCTCAAAAGCGAGGCAATTCCCGCCGAGATCGCTCCCATCTACTTGGTGCGGGATTTGTTCGGCAAGGTGCGTATATCCGTGTCGGACGCGGTTCAAGAGGATAGTACGCTGCAACGCCTCGCCGCCGGGCTACACCAAACGCTCGGCCAACATGGCTACCCGGCGGCAGATGCTGTGCTGTTGGTGGATGACGCCATGCTGCAAGCACTCAACGACACGGCGCAAAATGTCTTTCCCGGTGTGTATTGGGTCGATCGGCTAGTAACTGGCCACGATTGGTGGACAGTCGGCGATTCAGACCGGCAGAGGACGCCGATGCGCTACACGCTATTCTCGGTCAAAGGGGGTGTTGGGCGCAGCACTACCGCGGCCGTTCTGGCGTGGCACTTGGTGCGTCGGGGTGAGCGTGTCATAGTCGTAGATCTTGATCTGGAGTCGCCGGGGCTATCGTCGGCCATGCTCGCCCCGCAAGAACAGCCCGAATTCGGCGTTACCGATTGGTTCGTGGAGGATTTGGTTGGGCAAGGTGAGCGCGTGATTGAGCAAATGACCGCAATGCCCGCGTGGGCGCAAGACTTTGAAGGCGACGTGTACGTGGTGCCCGCGCATGGCCGCGATCCGGGCGAGTATCTAGCCAAGCTGGGGCGCGTCTATATGGACACAACGAATGAACCTTGGACGGCGCGTTTAGAACGCCTGTTGAAGGCCCTAGAGGCCGTTTGCGACCCGTCAGTCGTTTTATTAGAGAGCCGCAGCGGCATGCACGACATTGCGGCGGCGACGGTCACTGACCTCCATGCCGAGACTTTGCTGTTCGCCATGGATTCGGCGAGTAACTGGACGGATTATAATATTCTCTTCCGTCATTGGCAGCAGCACGGCTTGGCCCCAAAAATCAGGGAACGCCTGTTGCTTGTGTCCGCGCTGACGCCTGAACTGGATACGGAACAATACTTGCGTCGGTTTCAGGAGCAGGCGTGGGACCTGTTTCGGGATAATCTCTATGACGACGTAAAGCCGCTAGATGAATCCGGTGCTGAGTTTTCCTTCGCACTGGACGCTGATCCTGCACCCCACAATCCGCTCCCCATCCACTGGACACGCGGTCTCGCTGCGGGCACCTCGTTGCACGACCTAGAGACGACGACCGTAGAGCAGGCTTATGCAGAATTTCTACGCCGATTCGATCTACTCTTCAAATTTGACGACCGCGGAGAGACCCGATGACCGCAATCAACGTACAGATGGTGCGCGAAGCACTCGCCGGTCTGCCGGATGAGACGAGCTATGGCGAATCACTAAAGCCGGAAGATGTGTATATGCCGAGGTCTCACCTCAAGGCAACAGACCCGAATAGCCTGATCGTCACCGGGATGCGGGGAGCCGGAAAAACGTTCTGGTGGAGCGCATTGCAAAATAGCTCTGTGCGTCAGCTAGTGGGCCAGTCCGCTAGACAGTCCAGCTTGGACGAAGCGACTGAGACGCGCACGGGATTCGGCATCCCCCCACGGGACGACTACCCGAGCAGAGACGTGTTGCAGATTCTGATGAATAAGGGCTTCGATCCCAAAATCATCTGGCGCACGGTGCAAGCTCGGCAGCTTGCCGCTGACGGCCATCCACTGCGGCAACGGAATACATGGGAAGAGCGCGTGCAGTACGTATCCGACCACATAGAGCCGATTGAGTACCTTTTTCGGAAACGCGATGATGAATTCAACCAGCAAGGCGTCTATTGCCTGATCCTCTTTGATGCCCTAGACCGTTGTGCCGACGACTGGCAGGCCATGTATCGGATGATTCGCGGGCTCCTGCAAACCGCACTCGATATGCGGGCGTACCAGCGGCTGCGGGTCAAGGTGTTTCTGCGATCCGATCAAGTTGATGAGGCCAAAGTCGCCGATTTCCCAGACGCATCGAAGGTTCTCTCTTCAGCCGTTGAACTGAATTGGCCTAGCCATGAGTTATACGGCCTAGTATGGCACTATCTCGCCCATGGGCCACACGGGGCTGATCTTCGCCAATTTCTCACGGCGGACGATTGGCAGTCCGTGGAAGCTGGCGAGCAGCGCGTATTCTCCGTACCGCGATCCTTAATCGCTAGGAGAGAAGATCAACGCGAAAAGTTCCATGTCATTGCCGGCCGATGGATGGGGCGCGGACCTAAACGCGGCTTCCCGTACACTTGGATTCCGAACCACTTAGCCGATACCGAAGGGCGGGTAAGTCCGCGCTCATTTCTCGCGGCCTTGAAAACGGCTGCCGAAGATACCGCCGATAGGCACCCAGACCACGACCACGCGCTGCATTACGACAGCATCAAGCGCGGGGTACAGGAAGCCTCGACAATACGAGTCCGTGAGCTCCAAGAGGACTATTCTTGGGTTCACCAGCTACTAGTGCCCCTTGAAGGCATGACCGTGCCATGCGAGTTTGACGAAATCGCCAGACGTTGGGATCTGGCCCCCCTCGCTCAAGCGGTCCAGCAGGGCGCGGTAAAGTTGCCTCCTCGCCATCTCGCGCAGGGTGTCGCTGGCGTGCGCGAGGACCTTGAATCATTGGGCGTCTTTTTTCGCATGCGCGACGGACGGGTCAATATCCCAGACGTTTTCAGAGTGGGATACGGCCTCGGGCGCAAAGGTGGAGTACGGCCAGTTAGCTGAGTAAAAATAAAGAAAGGCACAAGAGTATGTTGAAGTTTGCATTCTTGGGTGCTTGGCACAGCCACGCGGCCATGCACGTGCGGGAAGCAGCCGCAAGGCCGGGCGAAGTGGAGTTGGTGGGGATGTACGATGCCGACCCGCAAGTGATTCAGCGGAATCAGGAGCAGTGGGCGGAATACGGGATTCCGATTTTTGAATCCATTGAGGACGCATTAAGTAGCCCAGCTAAGGCCGTGGTCGTGGAGGGGCACGTGTATCAGAATCTCGACTACGCCGAGCGGGCACTCGCCGCCGGCAAGCACGTGTTGTTGGAGAAGCCGGCCGGCGTTGATCTAGCCCAATTGGAGCGGCTCCACCAGCTCGCCGAAGGCGAGGGGCTGATGCTGCAAATGGCCTATATGTGGCGCTACAATCCGGCGGTCGCTGAGATGTTGCGCTTGGTGCGCCAAGGCTGCGTGGGACAGGTCTTTATGTATCGCGGGCACATCCCCAAGCCGATTGGCTGGCACAAGCAGCTATACGGGGAATTTACGGCCTATTACGGCGGCGTTTACTTCGAGATGGCCGGGCACTTGGTGGATTTAATGGTAGCGATGATGGACGAGCCGCTGACCGTCCACAGCGTGTTGGGCAAGCACTACGGAGCGCGCACCGAAGTCGATAACGCGGTGGTCGTCCACGAATGTCGCGATGGGATTGGCATCGTGGATACGACCGCCATGCAGAGCGGCATGGACCGGCGGATCGAAGTACACGGCACCCAAGGGACCCTACTACACGAGCCGATTGGCTCCAACAAGCTGCGCGTATTCTTGACGCAGGCGACCGAGGGATACCAAGCCGGCGAGTGGCAGGAGGTGGAGCTGAACCCAGGGCCGGCCCCGCCGAGCTTGCTGCGGGAGCTAGCCGCGTGCATTCGCGGCGAAAAGAGGCCGGATTTTTCGCTGGCACACGACCGCGCCGTACAGCGGACCTTGTTCAAGGGCTGCGGCATAACCGACGGCCGTGCTCTACGCTAGTCTCCCGACCTGTCTCGTCGGCAAGATGGATCCAGCTCTTTTGTGACAATACGTCAAACGCAATTTTGAGTTGGCGTTGGGAAGGTTCCAAGCGTAGGCTTGCTCTATCACAACGGGAAGGGTTCGCACGTGCTCTTTATGGACAACCCAGTGAACTGTAGCGAGCAGTTCTAGGCCGAACGAAGACTCAAATCCATCGACAAGTGCTGAGGTCTTTTCAAAGTGCGCTTTCCCCTGGGCGCAGAGGCGGCGTCCGGCCAGTCTGGTGAATGAGCACACAGAAACAAAGACATCTCTATCGAGTCAGTGCTAGGACAGGTATAAGCACCTGCTCGGTCCCGATTTGCAACTCTACTCCACAGTTCAGCGTACCAGCAGGGAAATCGCTCGCATTGCTGATATGGATGACCAAGCTATTGTCGGCTTCCTGTTGGTGTTCGATCTCTAGCTTCACTTTGCTGCACGAGGACGACGCTTGTACCGATGCGTCAGCTAACTCCGCTGGCAAGCCCACGCGCACTTGGCAGGTCGTGCGCCGTTGCGCTATCCCCACGCCGAAGGACGCGCTCTGCGGTTCTAAGCTAAAACGGGGACTGACTCGTCCGCGTACCTCAATGGGATGGAGATACTCCTCGCCTTCGGCCGCAATCGTCGCTTCGACTGTGGCGATGATTCGGTCGCCCCACGTCAGGCCCGCTGTCGGGGCAAACTCGATGGCCGTGCCACTGTCCACCACCGCTGCCTCAATGCCTTTGCCGGCGACCTGAACCCGACGAATACGCCGTGGTTGTTCGTCGATTTGTGTTAGGGGAATGCGTCGTATAATGGCGGACAAGTCATCGCCTTGAATCGTCCCCAAGTATAGTTCGCGGGGCAGCATGCGCACGACCTGTCCCTCTAACTGTAACTGCCATTTGTCGGACCGGTCGGCCACACTGAAGTCAATACTAGAGGCAAAGGCCCCGGTGAGCCCCCGAGTATCGATCTGGTAGGCAATCGAGTACGTCTCGCCAGCCTTCAACAGCCCTTGCGGATATTCGACGCCGGTGCAGCCGCAGCCGGGTTCGGCCGCGACGATCTCCATGTCGTAGGGCGCGACAAAGCGCACCGCGCCGGCCGTGCCCTCGCTGTCGTAGGTAGTGCCATAATCGGCCGTCTGCGGTAGTTCGTCAGCATGGGACCAACTCGTGCAGAGCACGGTGACTACGGCCGCTACTTTGGGCTTTAGTTGGTTCATGATCTTCCTCCTGTGTTTGTGGTGTAAAAGTGTCCCAATCAGTCAGGCAATACTGGCTCGCAGCCAAGCGCGGTAAGCCAGCAGATAGGTGAGGATGGCGAAAAAGAGCAGGCCGATCACATCGACGACCGCGTGGCGCAGCAAGGTGGTCGCCGATAGGTCTTCGCGGAAGACG